>CANQDX010000020.1 GCA_947594065.1 uncultured Clostridia bacterium | reverse complement strand
TTTTTGATTGATGAGTTGTTCCTGCAAAAACATTTAAACTGTTATTCATTAATATGAACATAAGATAATAAAAGTATTAATATAATTTGCACTATGAAAATTGAATTAAAAGACATTTTATAAATATCTAACGAATATCTAACCAAAATATTTTATAAAGTAAAAGCGGAAGAAATAGTTTTGGCTGATAATAATTTTGAATTCACATCCAAATGTGCATATATATTTGCAGTAGTAGAATAGCTAGAATGACCTAACCATTCTTGTATAGCTTTCATTGGGATATTGTGGGATAATAGCAAACTAGCGCAAGAGTGTCTTAAATCGTGAAAACGAATTCTAGTTAATCCAATATTTTTTAAAAGAATAGGGAAGTGCCTTGTAACATAATAAGGTTTAATTATAAAACCATTATGATCTAAACATACATATTCTTCATATTTGGTAGTATAGGTTTTCTTAAATTTCTTCTTATAGTGTTCTTGCATCTTTTTTTGATTATTTAGAGCAATAATTATATTGTTTATTAATGGAAGCGTTCTATAGCTTGAATTTGTTTTTGTTCGATCCTTTCCTAAAATTTGTTTTTTGTTATCTTTTTTTATCTCTACTATGGTGTGTTTTATTGTTATTGTCTTGCTCTCAAAGTTAATGGCAGACCATTTCAAACCTAATACTTCACTTCGCCTTAATCCATAGAAAGCAGCGAGTAAAATTACAAGATATAGTGGATCATTTTTAGATTTTTCAAATAATTCATTTAGTTCTTTTTGCGAATAAAAAGAAGCAGCAAAAACATTTTTCTTAGGTAAAGTAACTTTATCGGCTGGATTATTAACTATTAAATCATATTTAAAGGCATAATCTAGAGATTTCCTAATGATTGCATGATATCGAATTACAGTAGTGGGTTTTAAACCATCTGATAGTAAATCATCATAAAAATTTTGTATGTGAATAGGTTCTAATTCTAGCAATTTAACTGGATTTAGAGAAAAGTATTTTTTAATTCTTGAATTAATCATTTGCATATGAGAATTAAAAGTTGTAATTTCTATGCTATTTTTTACTTTTTCTATCCATAAGTTTAGATAATCAAAAAAAAGTATATTTTCATCGTAACGTTTTTCAATATCGATATTGTATAATTTGCTTCTAAATAATAATATTTTTGCATCAGGATATTTTTGTGAGTTAATAGAATTCTCAAAAGATTTTCTATATTGCTCAGCTTTTTGAAGAGCTTTCTTTTTATTACCACGAGCAACTTTAATTCTAGTAGATATCCATTTTTGTTTTCTTTTGTTGTTTGAATCTTTATAATTTATAACTGCTTGATATATATGATTTTTCTCGTGTAAACTAACTGTTATATTTATCTTCTGTGCAATTCCAATAACATCAGTCATCGTTTTTTACCTTCTTTCTCAAAAATATTTATGTACACATTTTACCACAGACATAGTGAAATTTGAATAAAGTAATATCTAACTAATATCTAACTAAAGTAAAATTTATAAAAAGTTTGAAAAAAATATAACATATTACTAGAATATGTTTTTTCTTTAATTTACTTGCATTTTATAGTAGAAAAATATATAATAAATGGGAAATGTAAATTGAAAGAACTAAAAAAATTAAAATTGTCGTTTTATGAAATACAGTTATAAGTTAATTGAAGGTAAAAGGAGAAAGAATATATGTATCAAAAGAAAATTACAGGAAGACTAGGAAATCAGATGTTCCAATATGCAGCTATGAAGGGAATAAAACGTGCAAATAATATTGAGCAACCAATTTTACTAAGTTTTGAAAAAGTATATAAAAGAGGTTTTGAAAACGAATTAAAAGAGTTTAATATAAAAGACTATACTGAAATTAAAAAAGTAAAAATTACATTAAAGCAGAAATTGTTTTTTTACCCAATAAGAATAATTGAAATATTTTTAGAAAAAATTATTAAAGATAGAACCAAAAGAGAGTTAATAGAATTAAAATTGCAAAGAAAGGTTGCTCCAATACTTTCTAAATATGGTGTGTGCTATTTCGTCAAGGGATATTATAATTTTAAATTAGATAAGATAGCCAAAAAAGACATTTATTTTGCTGGATTCTTTGAAAGTGATAAATATTTTAATAATATTAGAGAAGAATTATTAGAAGAGTTTACTCCTAAAGAGGAGAAATTAGAAAAAAACAAAGAATTATATCAAAGTATAGAAAATAGTAATTCGGTTTGTGTAACTATAAGAAGAGGAGACTTTTTGTCTAAAGAATTTGAAAAAGAGCATTATGTTTGTACTAAAGAGTATTTTTATAGAGCAATTGAATTAATAAAAGAAAAAATAGATAATCCTAAATTTTTTATCTTTTCAGACGATGTTAATTGGTGTAAAAATAATATGACTTTTCCTGAAGGAACAGTATTTGAAACAGGTAATGATCCTGTTTGGGAAAAATTAAGGTTAATGTATTCTTGTAAACATTTTATTATATCTAATAGCACATTTAGTTGGTGGGCACAGTATTTATCAAGAAATAATGATAAAATTGTAATTGCACCAAATAAGTGGAAAAATGAAGGATATAATAATGATATATTTGAAGATAATTGGATATTAATTGATACTAAAAAAGATAAAGAAGAAAATAAAATGAAAGTAGTATCTCAATATTCATATAATAGTATGCATGCTGGACCAAAAGCAAAAGCAGATATTGAAAAAATACTTAAAGAAGAATTTAATGCTGAAGTAAAAGCTTATACATATAAAGAAACAAAAAAAAAATCAAAAGTAAATGATATAATATTAAAATTAAGAAAAACATTATTCTGTTTTTTAAATTTTAAGAAGAACGAATTAACTATTATTCAATTTCCGTTTTCAAATAAATTATTACTAACCAAAAAGATAAAAAATAAAATTGCATTTATTCATGATTTAGATGGATTGAGAAAGCAAGAAGAAAAACTTAATGAAAAAGAAATGAAATTCTTAAAAAGTTGTAATTATATAGTAGTTCATAATAAAAAAATGAAAAGCTACTTATTGGAAAATGGTATTAATGAGAACAAAATATATGAGTTAGAATTATTTGATTATTTATGTGAAGATACAATTTCAGATACAAGAGAAAGAGAGTTAAATTATAAAACAGTAGCATATACTGGAAATTTAGTTGCAGATAAAAGTCCATTTTTATATCAATTAGATACAGAGAAAATGAATTTCAAATTGTTTTTATATGGAAAAGGAATAAAAGAAAATATTAATGAAAAACTCGTTTATAGGGGAGCCTTTAAGCCAGAAGAATTACCACATAAAATAGAAGCAAATCTAGGTCTTGTATGGGATGGAAATTTTGATGAAAGCGACGAAAAATTATTATTCAAAAACTATAATAAATATAATAATCCACATAAATTATCTTGCTATATTGCAGCTGGTATTCCTGTTATAGTATGGAGAGAATCTGCCGTTGCAGATTTAGTTACGAATTATAATATAGGGTATACAGTTAGTAATATTTATGATATCAATAATATTGATTTTTCAGATTATGATATTAAAAGAAAAAATGTATTAAAACTAAGCCAAAAAGTACAAGAAGGATTTTTTACAAAAAAAGTAATATTTGAAATTTTGAAAGATTATAATAAAGTGAAGGATGAAATTTAATGTTCAATAAAGAAGCTTATAAAGGTAATAAAGCAGATAAATGTATATATATTTTTTTTGAAATTTATATGGCAACTATATTATTAGGAAGTGTATGTTTATATGTTTATTCTGATATTTTATATACCTGTATAAAAATAATAAGATATATATGTTATCTAGCATTTGGTATAAGAATAATTTGGGATTGGAAAAATGGTAGCAGCATTACTTTACCTATAATATTCATAGCTATTATGTCAATATTAATCTCTATATATTCAAATAATAAAGGAATTATAATTTTATTATTATGCTTAACTGCACTTAGAAACTTGGACATTAAAAAAATTTTAAAAATTACATTAATAATGTATGCCATAATATTTATAAGTGTAATACTTTTATCACTTTTAAAAATCATACCAAATTGGACATATAGTAGGGGAGAAACAATTAGATATTCACTAGGATTTAATTATCCAACTATAGCAATAGGTACATATTTATCAATTATTTTAATGTATTTTTATATTAGAAAATCAAATTGTAAATTTATAGAATTGTTCTTGTTAGAGATTGTAAATATATTTTTATATTTCTATACTGATGGCAGATTAAGCTTTATATTAATATCTATAATATTAGCAACAATGTTCCTAGCCAAATTCAAAATTACAAAAAAAATATTTAATAATAATATTATACAAAAAATAGTAAAAATAAATTGTTATATAATGCCTATATTAATAAGTGCATTAATAGGTGTATTATTGTATTTATATAGTATTAATAATACATTTGCTATTTCAATGAATAAATTGTTAAGTGATAGAATTGAATTTACAAATAATGCAATAAAAGATTATAAAATAACAGCTTTTGGTCAAAAAATAGAATGGAAGCGGTTGGGCTGACTTGGTATATGTAGATAGTGAGAATGTGCAAGATTTTGAATATAATTATATTGACATATCTTATGCAAGGATCTTTTTCGATTATGGAATAATATTTACAATTTTTGTTTTACTTTCTTATAGTGCATTATTAGTAAAAAGCTTTAATGAAAAAGATTATTGGTTAGTTTTTGCATTATTTTTTGTTTTAATATGGTCAATCATAGAACCATATATGATAACAATAGGAAAGAATAATTTTGTTCTTGCATTTATACCTTTACTTGAAATAGGAGCAATTAATAATTTGGATTATGCAGTAATAAAATCAAAAGTAAAGGGGTTATATAGTAGAAAAAATGAAAAAATCGGTAGCTAAAAATTATATATATAATTTAATATATCAAATTCTAATAATAATAATGCCAATTATTACAACACCATATATATCAAGAGTTTTGGGAGCAGGTAATATTGGTATATTTAGTTATACAATTTCTATTTCCGCATATTTTATATTATTTGGTTCATTGGGAATTGCACTATATGGGCAAAGGCAAATAGCATATGAACAAAATGATAAGAAAAAATATTCTATAACGTTTTGGGAAATAGTAATATTAAGAATAATTACAATGTCAATATCATTACTTTTATTTTATTTTACTTTTGCCTTAGGAAACAATGATTATAATACATATTATAAAATATTAATATTAGAAATAATAGGAAATTGTATAGATATAAGCTGGTTCTTTCAAGGAATGGAAGAATTTAAAAAAACCGTAATACGAAACACATTAGTAAAAGTAATTAGTATAATATGTATTTTTACATTTGTAAAAACAAGATCAGACTTACCAATATATTTTGCAATTTATGTTTTATCCATACTAATAGGAAATATTTCATTATGGTTGTATTTACCTAAATTCCTTAGCAAAATAAAAATAAAAGAACTAAAAATATTTAGACATTTAAAACCAACAATTGCATTATTTATACCGCAAATTGCAATTCAAGTTTATACATTACTAGATAAAACAATGATAGGTACTATAGTTCCAGATATATCAGAAGTAGGATATTATGAGCAGAGTCAAAAAATAGTAAAAATACTTCTAACGATTGTAACATCTCTTGGAACAGTAATGCTTCCAAGAATAGCTAATACATTTGCAAGTGGTGAAAAAGAAAAAGTAAATAAATATATGCACAAATCATTTAATTTAGTGTTTTTATTAGCATTTCCGATAATATTTGGAATAATTGCTGTATCAGATAAATTTATTCCTATATTTTTTGGACAAGGATACGAAAAAGTATCAATATTGGTGAAAGTAATAAGTTTAATAATATTGCTAATAGGCTTAAGTAATGTAACAGGAACACAATATTTACTTCCTACAAAAAGGCAGAAAGAGTATACAACCTCAGTTATATGTGGAGCAATAATAAACTTTACAATGAACTTAATGTTAATAGGAAGGTTTGGAGCAATAGGTGCGTCAATAGGAACGGTAATTGCAGAACTTACAGTTACATCAATGCAAATATACTTTGTAAGAAAAGACTTTGATATAAAAAATATATTAAAAATGAGCAGAAAATATGTAATATCAAGTTTAATAATGTATGCAGTGTGTTTAATAATTGGAATATTTAAAGTTAATAATTTAATATCAGTAATTTTACAGGTATTATGTGGAATATTAACTTATGGAATAGTATTAATTATATTAAAAGATGAATTTGTTTATGAAATATTAGATAAATTAAAAGAAAAAAACGTAATTAAAACAATAAGGGAGAAAAAAGAAAATGTATGATTATTTAATAGTAGGAAGCGGATTATTCGGATCTATATTTGCGTATGAAGCAAACAAAAAGGGAAAAAAATGCTTAGTAATAGATAAGCGACCAAATGTTGCAGGAAATATCTATACGGAAAACATAGATGGAATTAATGTACATAAATATGGGGCGCATATATTTCATACTAGTAATAAAGAAATATGGGAATATATTAATCAGTTTGCCGAATTTAATAGATACACAAATTCACCGGTTGCAAGATATAAAGATGAATTATATAATATGCCATTTAATATGAACACTTTTAATAAACTATGGGGAGTATTTACGCCAGAAGAAGCAATGAAAAAAATAGAAGAAGAAAAGAAAGAGGCTGGAATAACAGAACCTAAAAATTTAGAAGAACAAGCCATTAGTTTAGTTGGAAAAACAATCTATGAAAAATTAGTGAAGGGATATACAGAAAAGCAATGGGGCAAAAGAGCAACAGAGCTTCCAAGTTTTATTATAAAAAGATTACCAGTAAGATTTATTTACGATAATAACTATTTTAATGATATTTATCAGGGAGTTCCAATTGGTGGTTATACAAAAATAATAGAAAAAATGCTAGAAGGAATAGAAGTAAGGCTAAACTGTGATTTCTTTGAACATAGAGAAGAATTAGAAAATATAGCAAATAAAATTATTTTCACAGGACCAATTGATAAATACTATAATTATCAATATGGAGAGTTGGAGTATAGAAGTTTAAGATTTGAAACAGAAGAATTAAATATAGAAAATTACCAAGGAAATGCAGTTGTAAATTATACAGAATACGAGGTACCTTATACAAGAATAATAGAGCATAAACATTTTGAATATGGACCAGGCTTAGGAAAATTAGCAGAAGGACAAGCAGCAAACAAAACAATTATCACAAAAGAATATCCAGATAAATGGGAACAAGGAAAAGAACCATATTATACAATGAATGATGAAAAAAATACAACTTTATATGCAAAATATAAAGAATTAGCAGATAAAGATAGTAAAGTAATTTTTGGTGGAAGATTAGGTCAATATAAGTATTTTGATATGGATAAAGTAATATTAGAAGTTTTAAACTTAGTAAAGGAAGAATTATAATTATGAAAGATGTAGAAGAAACAGAAACGTTGAAACGGTTGCAATAATATAAAAGATGTTTCAAAAAACAATAGAATAATATATTATGATATATTAAATATTTTAGCGTGTTTATGCGTGTTATTTTTACATATGAATGGTATAGTTCATTCTTATACACAAGCAAGAGCATGGAAAACAGCACTTGTTTTTGAAGTGATATGCTATTGGGCAGTGCCTGTGTTTATTATGTTATCTGGTGCTACTCTTATCAAGTATAGAGAACGTTACGATACAAAAACTTTTTTCAAGAAGAGATTTATGAAAATTTTAATACCGTGGATAATATGGTCATTTGTATTGTATATAGTTAATAATTATAAAAATATTAATATTTTACAATTTGAAAAGGATTTTCTGTATTGTAGAATTGAAAGTATTTATTGGTTTTTTCCATTAATATTATATTTATATTTTTTAATACCAGTTTTATCTATTATAGCCGACAAAGAAGAAAATAGAAAAATGTTAAAGGCAATTTTTTTATTTATTTTTATATTTCGTGCAGTTATTTATCCAATTTGTATTATATTTAATGTAGAATTTCCAAAAGTATTTAATGATTTTTTGAGTCAAAATGCATACATTATGTTTTTAATATTGGGATATTTATTATCAACTACCAATTTACCTAAGAAAAAGAGAATTATTATTTACATTTTAGGCGTACTTTCTATGATAATTAGATATTGTTATACATATTATTTTTCAATTAAAGAAGGAAAACTAAATAGAGATTTATTCGACTATTGTTCATTTGTTAGTGTATTACTAGCCATTAGTGTATTTGTTTTTATTAAAAATGTTAAGTGGGAAAAAATATTAGGCAAGTTACACATTAATCCCAATACGTTAGCCAAAATATCAAGTTGTAGTTTTGGAGTATATTTAATACATATTTTAATAAAAACACAATTAACAAAGCTTTTAAATTTAAATCCTTACAGCATTGCATATAGAACAGTAGGCGTGATAGTATTATATATAATATGCGTAAGCATTGTGTGGGTTATAAAAAAGATTCCTATTGTAAGAAAAATTGTACCATAATATAAAATAATGTTGAATGTTTAGTAGGAGAATAAAATGAAAAATGATGTTTTAGAAGAATTAGATAATAAAGAATCCTTGAAACCATTGCGGCCGTATATATATATATATATATATATATATATACACGGTAGTTTAAAAAAGGAAAGAATACAAGGATATGATATAGCAAGAAGTTTTGCAATATTATGTGTAGTATTATGTCATAGCGTAGAGATGGCATATTCTAACGTACCATATTTATATTTAGGACAAGCATCGCAAATATTTAGAATTATTTTTTTTACAATAGGAAGATTAGGAGTACCAATATTTCTTTTTTTAACGGGTGCTTTAACTTTAAAAAAACAGATAGATACAGATGAAGATGTGCTAAGATTTTATAAAAAAAATTTAATTCCCTTATTAATCACAATAGAGATTTGGAATGTATTGTATAATTTATTTTTATCAATAATGAATAAAAACTTTAGTTTTAATATTTTATTGGAAAATCTATTCTTTTTGAAACAAGTAGATATATCAAATATGTGGTATATGCCAATGATATTAGGTATGTATATTGCAATTCCATTTATAGCTAAAGTTGTAAAAAATTTTTCTGTAAAAACGATAAAAATTCCTATTTTATTCATATTTCTATCGTCTTTTTTCTTACCTAGTATAAATGTAATATTATATAATATACATCATATTGCAAAATATAATCTAATAATAGATCTTAGTTTTTTAGGTGGAGAGTATGGACTATATATTCTATTTGGCTATTATATCTCAGAAGGAGTATTGAAAAATATACAAACTAAATTTTTGCTTCTTATTTTTATTATAAGTTATGTATTTACTGTATTTATACAATATTATGCAATTTATAATGGAGTTACTTATAATGTATGGTATAACTTTATTACAATACTAATATGTACTATTTGTATTTTTGAATTATTTAGAAGGGCAAAAAAGTTAAAAAACAAAAAAATTGGAGAATTAATTAAATATATTTCTCAAATAAGCTTAGGGATATTTTTTATGCATGAGATAGTATTAAAACTTTTTGGTAGAGTAATGCAATTATGCAATTTAATTAATCCTATAAAAACAATTATATTTTTCATTGTTACCTTTGTGGTAAGTACTATTTTGATAAATCTATTATCAAATTTGAAATTTATAAAAGAGAAAGTTTTTTTAATCAAGGAGTAACACAAAATGGAAAAAGATAAGAAAAGAATAGAGTATTTGGACATAATAAAATTTATATCAATTATATTAGTAATATTTTGTCATAATCCATTATTGAAAAGTAAAAGTATTTGTAGTAATATTCTAATGTTAATATGTTGGAGTGCAGTCCCTATGTTTTTTATGACAACAGGTGCGATATTTTTAAATAGAAAATTTGATTATATAAAATGGAGAAAAAGAATAGTAAAAACATATTTGGTATTGGTTGTGTGGAAAATAATATATTTAATCTTTTTTTTATATATAAAAAATATGAATGTATGGCAAATGTCTAAAATTAGTATTTTTCAATATGTTTTTCTTTTTGGTAGTTTGACAGGAGTACAAGATGGACATATGTGGTTTATTAGTGCTTATTTGGCTGTAATTTTATTATATCCTATAATACTACTATGTTTTAATGAAAAGAGTGATGAATATAAACATTATTTAAAAACAATTTTTGTATTAATTATTATTGGAACATTTGGAATGTGTGATTTTTCTATTTTACTAAATACAATGACTAAGGTATTTAATAAAAATAGTATTAGTTTAGTGGGAGTTAAAAACATAATTTCATTAGGTAATTATTCCAATTCAATAATTTTCTTTATAATAGGTGGAATTCTTAATAAATATAAATTGAGTGAAAAATATTCTACAAAAAAAGTGGTATTAACATCTTTTATAGGAATTATTGTAGGAATAATTGGATTAATATTTTTAAGATATCAAATGACTCATACTTTTACATGGGATTATGTATGGTTAAGTAATGGGTATTATCATATATCAACTTTAATTTTATCTATTAGTTTATTTATATTAATTCAAACAATTGCAAAGAAATCAAATAAAATAATTAATATAGTAGCGCAAAATACATTAGGTATATTTTACATACATATAATAATTATTATTTTAATTGAAATGTTTGTAAAAACAAATGGAATAGTATATAATTTAATAAAAACGATTTTAACCTTAATAATAAGTACCTTAATTTGTTGTTTGTTAAAAAAAGTAAAAGTTGTAAAAGAAATATTTTAAAAAGGATTTTATTATAAAAATCCCAATATTTCTTATATATCAACAATTATAATTGTCATAATTGTAATCATATTATTATGAAAGGGAGAATTTTATGAAAAAAGCAAAAGTCACATTAATTATTATATTGATTTTAATAATTGTAGTTTGTGTAGGTATATTAATTTATAAAAATAAGTGTACTCATAATGACCTTGCGATAACAGAAGAAACAAAAGAAACAGAAAAAAATATAAAAGAAAAAGTTGATATTATTGATGTCAATTCAGTAACAAGACCTTATGCAGTAGTTGTAAATAATACGCCAGTGGCAGTTAAAGTACAGGAAGGATTAAATAGAGCATATTTAGTTTATGAAATACCTACAGAAGGAAATACTTCTAGATTGCTTGCATTTTATAAGGATATAGAAGAGGATTTAGTCATTGGTACAGTAAGAAGTGCAAGACATAATTTTATAGATTTTGCCTTAGAATCTGATGCCATATTTTGTTGCTTTGGATGGAGCCATTACGCAGAAGATGATATGAAAGAGGGAAGTATAGATTATCTTCAAGGATTATATGGAGCGCCGTTTTATAGAAAGAATCCAGAAAAGCTAGCATCTGAACATACAGCTTATACTTCTATTAGTAAATTGAATAAAGCAATAAAATCAAAAAAGATGAGAACTGTTTCAACTAATTCCATTTTATTAAATTATGATGTAAAAGATGTAGATTTATCCTTAGCGTCTAATGTAAAGGCTGCTAATACTGTTATAATTCCTTATGGTGCAAAGCCTAATGTAACAACATTCAAATATAATACAGAAACCAATATGTATACGCGTTATGAAAATGAACAAGTATGTTTAGATCATAATACTAAGGAAGAAGTAAATACTAAAAATATTATAATAGAAAAAATTAACTATAAAATGTGTGACGATAATTATTATTGGGATCTAGAAACCACTGGTTCAGGAGATGGATATTTTATTACCAATGGACAAGCTATACCAATTAAATGGAGCAAATCTTCACGCTCAAATAAAACAAAATATACTTACGAAGAAGGAACAATAATAAATGGACAAGATGTAAGCGGACAAGAAATAACCGTTAGTGATGGAAGAACCTATATTGAACTTCAAACAACAGAACAAAAACTAACTATTGGCTAAAGAGGTAAAATATGAAAGACAAAATAATAGATACTTTAAAAAATAATAAACGATGGTGTTTATTATTTATATGCTTAATTCTTTTTGTAGCGATTTTAGAAAATGTTTTAAATCAAGAAATTGTTATGTTTGATAATGAGATATATGATACAGTTAGCTTATTAAAAAATGAAACTATTACTCGTATTTTTATAATAGTTACGCAATTTGGAAGTGCTACTATTTTAATTTGTATTTCTTTATTAGCTTTTGTGTTTTTAAAAAATAAAAAAAATAGCTTTTGCATAGCCTTTAATCTTGTAATTATAGGAATAATTAATCAAGTCTTAAAGTTTATTATACAAAGGCCAAGACCGGAAGGATTTAGACTAATAGATGAAACAGGCTATAGTTTTCCATCAGGACATTCAATGGCAAGTACAGCTTTTTATGGATTTATTATTTATCTCGTTTTTAAAAATGTGAAAAATAAAACTGCAAAAACAATTATCTGTGCATTATTAGGTTTATTAATTATTTTTATAGGAATAAGTCGTATTTATTTAGGAGTACATTATGCAAGCGATGTAATAGCAGGATGCGTACTTTCAATTGCATATTTAGTAGTTTATATAACAATTATTGTAAAATTAATAGAAATATAATGTTGATTAAATTTTTAAAGAAGTATTTTAAATGCTTCTTTTTTTGTATATTTTTTACAATTCTACAAACACTAATGACAGAAAATTTATGAAAGGTGGAAAATTTTATGAAAGTAAAAGAATGTATGTGTGGAGATGTATTTTATTGTACTCCAGATACAAAATTGACTGATGTTGCAAAAATGATGAACAAGTACAAAGTTGGATGTATTCCTGTATGTGATGATAATAATTCTGTTGTTGGTATTCTAACAGACAGAGATATTATTCTAAGAGGTGTAGCTTGTGGAAAAGATACTAATACAACAAATGTTAGTGAAATTATGACTTGCAATACAACTTGTTGCGACTGTAATGAAGATATTGGAACAGTAACAAAAAGTATGGGACAAACAGGAATTAGAAGATTACCTGTAACAGAAAATGGAAAATTAGTAGGAATGCTTACGATTGGAGACTTAGCAAAGCATCAAAATGTAAGTTGTGAATGTGTAGGAATTACGCTAGAAAACATCTGTAATTGTAATAATCAAAATTCATAAGCAATTATAAGTAAATTGTAATTTGTCTGAGTAAATATTTAAGTTCGCTCCCGGTGATTTATTAAAATTTTCATCGCAACGCCCCAACTGCATAATAGTCTGTAGCGCAGAAACTTCACGAGAGTTCGTTTCTGCTAACAGCCTATAATTTGTCGGTCCCCACCCATAACTTGCTCGAAAATTTTAATTGAAATCACCTCGCGCTACTCTATTTATCTTAATAAATCTTTCAATACACAGACAAATTACAATTTAACTTTTAATAAAACAGAAAAATCATACATAAAATAAATATAAGGACGTGAAAAGCAAATGATTACAGATAGAAATTATTATAAAAAAGTAGCAAAAAGATTAACAATTTTTATATTAACACTTCTAACAATATACATAGTTTTCAAGCTCTCCATATTTTATATTCCATTCTTAATTGCCTTTATTATAAGCTTAATAATTGAACCACTTATTAGAAGAGTAATGAAAATAACAAATTTAACAAGAAAAGTAAGTGCTATTATAACTTTAATAATTGTATTTTCTATTATAATAGGACTGCTTGTGTGGGGAATTTTTGGAGCAATTACAGAGTCTAGTAATATACTGAAAAACCTAAATGAAAATATGGAAAATATAGCATCAAGATTTTCGAATTTAATTTCAAGTTTTAAATTTGATAATCTAAAAATAACAATACCAGAAGAAATACAAAATATAGTACAAAATACAATAGATAATGTGATGGGAGAAGGAACAAATATTATTCAAAATATTTTAATAAAAATTGTAGATATAGTAAGTCGTATTCCACAACTTATGATTTATGTTGGTATTACTGCATTAGCTACTTATTTTGTTTGTACAGATAAAATGTATATATTAGATCAGATAGAGCATCATCTACCAAGAAGTTGGATTACGAAAGTCGGATATAAAGCAAAAAAAGTAATATCTTCATTAGGAGATTACCTAAAAGCACAAAGCATTCTAATTTTGATTTCATTTATAATTGTGTTAATTGGACTATTTCTTTTTTCTTTTATTGGAATGAATGTAAAATATCCACTTATGATGGCTTTAGCAATAGGATTTGTAGATGCTCTTCCTATTTTAGGTTCTGGAACAGTTATCTTACCTTGGGCAATAACATCAGCCTGCTATGGTGATATTAAACTTGCCATTTCGCTTATTATTTTATATATTATCATAAGCGTAGTAAGGCAATTATTAGAACCAAGAATAGTTAGTAGTCACATTGGAATTCATCCAATTTTTACACTTATTGCAATGTATACGGGGTTTAAACTAATAGGCATTATTGGAATGTTTATTGGTCCAATTGCTTTAATTATTTTTAAAAATGTATTTGAAACAATGTTAGATAATGGATTGGTAAAGACAATTTTAGATAGAAAATAAGTGAAAAAACAGGACAGTTCGTTTGAACTGTCCCATTTTCTTTTTTTTAAAGAATAACAGAAGTTGGAATATAGGTATCGCTTGGTGGATATACATAGGTTTCTTCTGGCCTTCGAGTTTCTTCCATTTTTGTAATATCAATCACAGGAATTTCATTATGATAATAGCCTTTTATAATTTTTCCAGTTACATTAACCCAAGTTCCTTCTTTGAAGTCTTTGGCTTTATCGTAAGAGCACAAAAAACCAACTACAACACTTTGCGAGTCAGAGTTAATTAACATATCTCTTGCTAAAATAAATTCTGAATCTTTTAAATCATATAATTTATATACATAACCAGTAAAATTAATCGATTGTCCAACGTAGTCATCAACATTTTCATATACATCTTTTAAAATACTAGTATATTGATTAGAAGGTATATTAGCTATCGAATTAGTTGGTAAATTATCATTAATAACGAATTTTGTTTTGTAATAAAAATTATATATTGAAATAGACAATATAATTAAAGCGGAAATAATAATTAGTATAATTGCCACTCTGAACATATTGGACGCATTCATTTTAAAATTGTAGATAAACATAAAAACCTCCATTTAAAATAATAAAATAGAATTATATTAAAATACTATGCATTTTTTGCATTTATATGTGAAAAATTTGCCAAAACTCTTTATCTTTTTCCTTTTTTATTATATAATAATAAAGCATATTATGCATTCAAGAAAACACGCAAAAATACGCTTAACGAAAAAAGAAAGGAATAGGTAGTGAATATGAAAAAAACTGTAGATTCCAAAGGAAATAAAAATAAAACAAAAAAAGAAAGTAAAGCTAAAAACTCTAAAAAGAAAAAGATATGGACAAAAATTTTAATTGCAATTATTATTCTTATTATTGTACTTGCGGGAATTTGTGCTGGTCTTTTATTTGGAATGGTGAGCAAATATGCAATAACTAAAAATGATTTAATTATTGATTATTCAAACAGTGTAGTAGTAGATGAAGATGGCAATCAGCTTGCAGTGCTAAGTGCTAAGGAAAATAGAAAAATATTAACTAAAAGTGAAATGGGAAAATATTTACCACAAGCATTTATTGCAATTGAAGATAAAAGATTTGAATCACATCACGGAGTAGATATTACAAGAACAGGTGCAGCAATTGTTTCATTCTTACTTCACAGAGGAGAATCATCTTCAGTAGGTGGAGGAAGTACAATTACTCAACAGTTAGTTAAAAACATTACAAACGAAAAAGAAGATGAGGGAGTTGCTGGTGCAGTAAGAAAAATAAAAGAAATGATAAGAGCATACCAAGTTGAAAATCTTATATCAAAAGACCAAATTTTAGAGCTATATATGAATATAATATTCTTAGGAGGAAATGTTTATGGAGTTGGTATGGCATCTGAATATTATTTTAGCAAAGATGCGGTAGATTTAAGCTTAGCTGAAAGTGCATTTATAGCAGGTGTTACACATTCACCTAATACATATAATCCATTTGTAGAAAATCCAAAAACAGATAAAATACAAAGCAGAACTAAACTAGTTTTATCTTTTATGAAAGAACAAGGTAAAATAACAGAAGAAGAATACACAGATGCTGTAAAAGAAGTAGAAGATGGACTAAAATTTAAGCAAGGAACAATTGTTGATAAAGCATCATATTCTTCTCATACAGAAGCATTAATACAACAAGCAATTAATCAATTAGTTACTGAAAAAGGTATGGATAAAGAATATGCTGAAACATATCTATATAGTAGTGGATTAAAAATATACTCAACAGAAATTAATTCAATTCAAAATGCAATAGAAAAAGAATACGCAAAAACGAAATACCAAGTAAAAACAACTGTAACTAAAAAAGTTGATGGTAAAGATAAAAAAGTAAAAGAAGCAGCACAATCTGCGATGGTTGTAATAGATCAATCTACTGGATATGTAGTAGGTGCAGTTGGAGTTTTAGGAGAAAAAGGAGCAGCAGAATTAAACAGAGTTACACAAGCAAAACGTCAACCAGGATCTTCTATTAAACCAATTGGTGTATATGGTCCAGCTATGGAAGAGGGAGTTATAACAATTTCATCTGTTTATACAGATAAACCTTTAAAATTTGGAACGTGGCAGCCAACCAATTCATATTCTGGATATAGAGGACTTATGAATATGAGGCAAGCAATTAAAATATCTTCTAATACAGTAGCAATTCAAATATTACAAGATTTAACTCCTTCAAAATCATTAGAATATCTAAAGAAATTAGGAATTACTTCATTAGATGATACTAAAGATAATAGTTTGCCATTAGCCTTAGGAGGAGTAAATAAAGGAATAAGTCCATTACAAATGGCAGGAGCTTATGCAGCAATAGCAAATGACGGAGAATATATTACACCTACATTCTATACAAAAATAGAAGATAGAGAAGGAAATATTATATTAGAAGCAGACCAACCAAAAACAAGAGTATTCTCAACAGCAACTGCTTATATGATGAAAGATTTATTAACAGAACCAACAAAATCTGGAGGAACAGCATCTAACTGTAAAATTTCAAATATTGAAACAGCAGCAAAAACAGGAACAACAAATGATGTAAAAGATAAATGGCTATGTGGATTTACACCATACTATACTGCTGCAACTTGGTATGGATATGATACTGCAACAACTATTCCAAATGGAGCAAGGTCAAATGCAAATACAATATGGAAAAATGTAATGTCAAGTATTCATAAGAACTTAAAGTCTAAGAAATTTGAAAAACCAGAAAACATTGTAACAGCAACAGTATGTAAAGATTCAGGATTATTAGCAACTGATGCTTGTAAACACGATCAAAGAGGAAGTAGAGCTTATACAGAAATATATACAAAGGGTAAAGCTCCAATGAAAAGCTGTAATCTTCACGTAGAGGCTGAAGTTTGTAAAGAAACCAACAAGCTAGCAGGAGAGTTCTGCCCTGACAAAGAAACTAAAGTCTTTATTTCAAGAGAGGCAGATGCAAAATCAGTTGATGAAAAATATTTATTGCCAGAAGAAAAATGTGATAAGCACAAAGCAGATAATACAGCTCCTGTTATTACATTAAATGGTGCAAGTACCATTACATTATATGTAGGGGATGTTTATACCGAAGCTGGAGCAAAAGCAACCGATACAAAAGATGGAGATTTAACATCAAGAATTATTATAACAGGTACTGTTAATACAAAAGTAGCAGGAACATATACAATTACATATACTGTATCAGATTCTACAGGAAATACATCAACTGCAAAAAGAACAGTGAATGTAATTGCCAAACAAAAACCAGATGTAAATAATACAACGCCGTCACCTGGCGGAAATACAACAACTAACAGTACAGCAAATAATACTGTACAGTAGTAAAATTAAGGAGGAAAATATGAGTTTAAGAATATACAATTCACTTACAAGAAAAAAGGAAGAGTTTGTACCAATTGATGAAAAAGAAGTAAGAATATATTCGTGTGGACCAACTGTATATTACTTTGCTCATATTGGAAATCTACGAGCTTATCTTTTTATGGATAATTTAAGAAGAGTATTAAAATATAATGGCTATAATCTAAAGCACGCTATGAATATAACAGATGTTGGACATCTAGTGTCAGACGCAGATGAAGGCGAAGATAAAATGCTAAAAGCAGCTCGTAGAGAAAATAAAAATCCATTTGAAATTGCACAATTTTATACAACTGCATTTTTGAATGATATGAAAAAGCTAAATATAGATATGCCAGAAATTATTTGTAAAGCAACAGAACATATTGATGTTATGGAAGAATATGTTCAAAAAATTATAGAAAATGGATATGCATATAAAACTAAAAATACTATTTATTTTGATACTTCAAAATTAGATAAATATGGAATATTGTCTAATCACAATACAGACGAACAAAAAGCAGGTGCAAGAGTTGACTTCGATAGTGAAAAAAAGAATAGCACCGATTTTGCATTATGGATTAAAGCACCTGAAAATCATCTTATGAAATGGAATAGTTTTTGGGGAGAATGCTATCCAGGATGGCATTTAGAATGTAGTGCAATGTCTAGAAAATATCTAGGAGAAGTTTTTGATATTCATACTGGTGGAATGGATCATATTTCAATACATCACGAAAATGAAATTGCACAAGCTAAAGGTTACTGTGGTAAAATTCCTGCTAATTATTGGATGCACGTAGAATTTCTTCAAGTAAATGGCGGAAAGATGTCTAAGAGTTTAAACAATTTATATACACTAAAAGATTTAGAAGATAGAGGATATTCACCAGATGTATATAGAATGTTTAATTTCTCATCACATTACAAAAAACCAATCAATTTTACTTTTGAAGCAATGGATTCAGCTAAAATAGCGTTAGCGAGATTAAAAGAGGGATATAAAAAGCATTTAACTGGAACAGATACTGTAGAAGAAAAAGTAATTCAGGAATTTGAAGAAAAATTTTTAAGCGCTATTAATGATGACTTAAATATGCCACAAGCATTAAGTGTAATATGGGATTTAGTAAAATATGAAAAAAAATCTCCTGCTATTGCACAAACCCTATTAAAATTCGATTCAGTTTTAGGATTACAAATAGATAAAGAAGAAAATATGAATCTACCAGAAGATGTTTTAGAAATTATAAAACAAAGAAACATAGCAAGAGAAAATAAAGATTGGAATAAATCAGATGAACTAAGAGATAAATTAATTAATTTAGGGTATACTGTAAAAGACACCAAAGAAGGTACATCTGTAACATTTAATAAATAATAAGGAGAAGTCGAATGTCAGAAGAAACAAAGAAAAATAATTTTTTTAAAGATTTATTAAAAAGTATAAAAGATTTGGATAAGTATGAAGATTTTGCAACAGAAATGCCAAAAAATGCATTTAAGTATTTTCTAAAATTAGTTGTAATTT
Source organism: uncultured Clostridia bacterium (assembly GCA_947594065.1). Classification (GTDB taxonomy): domain Bacteria; phylum Bacillota; class Clostridia; order TANB77; family CAG-508; genus HGM13634. The sequence continues at coordinate 3,586 of CANQDX010000020.1, read as the reverse complement.
TTGCTATCATCATTTCAATTTTTTATACTTATCAAATTGTAACAGGTATGAATAATGCATATTCTAATTTAAAAAATAAATTGCCAGATTTTACTTATGACAATGGCAATTTAGAAATGGTATCAGATGAGCCAATTATTATAGAAGACTATAAAGACGCATTTGGAACAATTATTATCGATACTAGTAGCGATGCAAACCCAGAAAATTATGAAGATGAAATTGCTAAAAATAATGTTGGAATTATATTATTGAAAGATAGATGTATCTTAATGTCAACTGGCGCATTTGGACAAGTTACCTATACCTACAAAGATTTAATGAGCAATTATGGAATAAACAATTTTACAAAACAAGAAATAGTAGATTATGTAGAAAATCTTAATATTGTATCAATTAGTGCTTCTATCTATTTTATAATGTTTGTATATTTGTTTATTATATACTTTATTTCTATATTAATCGATGTGCTTATATTATCAGTCTTAGTATTAATTATCTCAAGAATATCAAGAATAAGACTAAAATATGCACCTTCATTTAATATAGCGGTGCATTCTATTACTTTGCCAGTATTATTAAATTTAATTTATATTATAGTTAATTTACTAACAGGATTTAGAATAAAATATTTCCAATTAATGTATAACACAATTTCATATATCTATGTAATTGTTGCAATTTTAATGATAAAAACAGATTTTATTAATAGACAGTTAGAATTGATAAAATTGGCAGAAGAACAAGAAAAAATAAAAGCAGAAATAAAACAAAAAGAGGAAGAAGAGAAAAAGAAAAAACAGGAAGAAAATAAAAAACCAGAAGAAAATAATGAGACAAAAGATAAAAAGAAAAAAGGAAAGAAACAAAAAGGTGATGAAGAAAAAGGAGTAGGAGCAGATGCACCTGCTTGTCAAGAAATTCAAAAGTAATAAAAAGCTTTGCAATTTCTCACATAATGAATTAAAGGAGTTTAGAAATGCCAAAAAAGGAAAATAAAGAAAACAAAAAAAATAAAAAATCAAATAACTTGTACTATTTATTGGCAAGTTTAATATTAGTAATATTGATTATTGCTGCAATAGGGGGATACTTCTATTTAGAAAAAAACAATAAAGATAAAGAAGTGGCTTATACAGAATTTGTGAAACAAATAGAAGAAGGCACAATTGAAGAAGTAGAAATGACAGCAGGTAGTAATACTGCAAAAGTAAAATATAAAGATATAGAAGATAAAAAAACAGTAAGTATTCCAAATACAGAAGCATTTACTGAATTTATTCAAAACAGAATAACAGAAGGTAAAGCCGTACCAAAATTAAACCAAAAACAAGTTAATCCAATGTTAAGAGTATCTGGTATATTTTTGCAATACTTACCAACTCTAGTAATTTTAGCAATGGTTGTTTTACTATTTAAAATGCAGGGTTTTGGTGGAGAAAAGAAAATTTACAATGGAGAAGAAAATGATACAAATGTTAGATTCAAAGATGTTGCAGGATTAGATGAAGAAAAAAATGAGCTAATAGAAATAGTAGATTTTTTAAAAAATCCAAAAAAATTCTTAAGTATGGGTGCCAAAGTTCCAAGAGGAATCTTACTTTGTGGGAAACCAGGAACAGGAAAAACCTTAATTGCAAAAGCAGTTGCGGGTGAAGCAGGAGTTCCATTCATTTCTATGAGTGGTTCAGAATTTATAGAAATGTTCGCAGGACTTGGAGCTTCAAGAGTAAGAAAGTTATTTGAAAAGGCAAAGAAAATAGCACCTTGCATAATTTTTATAGATGAAATAGATGCAATTGGAGCAAGAAGAACAAGCAATAGTGGAGCAGAAACAGAAAATAACCAAACATTAAATCAATTGCTAGTAGAAATGGACGGATTTGAAAGCGATGAAACAGTTATTGTTCTAGCTGCAACAAATAGACCAGAAATGTTAGATACCGCTCTTTTAAGACCAGGACGTTTTGACAGACAAATTACTATTCAAACTCCAGATGTAAAAGGAAGAGAAGAAATATTGAAAATTCACGGCGAGAACAAAAAATTAGCCGATGGATTAGATTTTAAATCTATTGCAGAAGATACTGCAGGATTTACAGGAGCTGAACTTGCAAATGTTTTAAATGAAGCAGCAATTGTTGCAACTGTTAATAAACACAAAGCGATTACACAAGAAGACCTAGACGAAGCAATTAAAAAAGTAACAGTAGGTATTCAAAAAACAAGTAGAGTTATTTCTGAAAAAGATAAAAAACTTACTGCATATCACGAAGCAGGACACGCAATTGTTAGTAAATTCTTAGAATCTGTAGAAGATGTGAAAGAAATCTCTATTATACCTAGAGGATTTGCTGGTGGATATACTTTATATAAAACAGATGAGGACAAATTCTATATTTCTAAAACTCAAATGGAAGAAAAATTAGTTGCATTGCTAGGTGGACGAGTTGCAGAAAAATTAGCAATTAATGACATTTCAACAGGTGCAAGTAATGATATTGAAGTTGCAACAAAAATTGCAAGAGATATGGTAACTGTTTATGGAATGAGCGATACAGTAGGGCCTATTTCATTAAAAACTGATAATCCTTATGAATTACAATTGTTTGGAGAAAACATAGAAGATATTGTTGGAAAAGAAATTAAAAAATTAATGGACGATGCCTACAAAAAAGCGCAAATAATATTAAGTGAGAATATGAATATTTTACACGAAGTGGCACAAGTGCTATTAGTAAAAGAAACAATAACAGCAGAGGAATTTAATCAATTTTTTAACAATTAAATTAGGAGGAAAATAAATGAACGAGGAAGTAAATAATCAAGAACAAGAATTAGATGTAAATAAGTTAATGCAAGTAAGAAGGGAAAAGCTAGAGGCATTGCAAAATGAAGATAAAAATCCTTATGAAATAACAAAGTATGATAGAACCGAATTTGCTAGTCAAATTAAAGAAAATTATGCGGAGTTCGAAGGTAAAGATGTATCTGTAGCTGGTAGAATTATGGCAAAAAGAATTATGGGAAAAGCGTCTTTTTGTACAATTCAAGACTCTACGGGAAAAATTCAAAGTTATGTAAGTATTAATGATTTAGGTGAGGAAAGTTATACTGCTTTTAAAACTTATGATATAGGAGATATCATAGGGTTAAAGGGTTTTGTATTTAAAACCAAAACTGAAGAAATATCTATTCACGCAAAAGAGATAGTTTTACTTACAAAATCTTTAAGACCATTACCAGAAAAATTTCACGGCTTAAAAGATATGGATTTACGTTACAGACAAAGATATGTGGATTTAATTATGAATCCAGAAGTTAAAGATACATTTGTATTAAGAAGTAAAATTCTAAAAGAAATAAGAAAATTTATGGACGAAAAAGGATATATGGAAGTAGAAACACCAATGCTTACAACAGTTGCAACAGGAGATGCAGCAAGACCATTTGTAACTCACCATAATACCCTAGACTTACAAATGTATTTAAGAATTGCTCCAGAATTAAATTTGAAAAGATTAATCGTCGGAGGAATAGATAAAGTATTTGAAATTGGTAAAAACTTTAGAAATGAAGGAATGGA
>CANQDX010000019.1 GCA_947594065.1 uncultured Clostridia bacterium | reverse complement strand
AGAGTAAAATGTGCTCTATTAGCTTGGCATACAATTGAAAATATACTTAAACAAACACAATAAAATTGTAATTTGTCTTTGTATTCTTTAATGCAGACCTAGTTTTCATATATTATTTTTTTATTCCTTACTGTCGAGCTTTGTTAAAGCTGTAAGGCATTAAAATGCCAACAGCTTTATACAAACTCTCCAAACTGCGCGTCATTGCAAAAATAATATATGAAAACGTCTGCGCAGTGAAATATTTACTCAGACAAATTACAATTTATAGAAAGGAATTATATATGAATAACAAAGTTCTGCTAGGAATGAGCGGAGGAGTTGATAGTAGCGTTTCAGCATTGCTCTTAAAAAAACAAGGCTATGATGTAATTGGTACAACATTAGAATTATTTGCAGGTAGCAGCTGCTGTAATATAAACACATATTTAGATGCCAAAAATGTATGCAACTCTATTGGCATTCCGCATTTTACATATAATTATCAAAAAGAATTTCAAAAATACATCATTGATGATTTTATCGGTTGTTATGCAAATTGTAAAACTCCTAATCCTTGTATTGAATGTAATAAATATATGAAGTTTGGTTTTATGTGGGAAAAAGCACAAGAATTAGGCTGTGATTATGTTGCAACAGGACATTATGCTAAAATAGAATATAGTAAAAAATATAATAGATGGGTATTAAAAAAATCTAATAATATAAAAAAAGACCAAAGTTATGTTTTATGGAGTATACCAAAAAATCTACTCGAACATATTATATTTCCATTGGCGAATTTTGAAAACAAAGAAGAAATAAGAAAAATTGCCAAAGAAAATAATCTAAAAGTAGCTAATAAACCAGACAGTGAAGACATTTGCTTTGTACCTGATGGAGACTATGCTAAATTCTTAGAGAATCATTCACATTTAAAACCAAAAGAAGGAAAGATTGTAAATAGCAGAGGGGAAGTTCTTGGAACACATACTGGATTATATAATTATACAATTGGACAGAGAAAAGGACTTGGCATTTCATATACCGTACCACTTTTTGTTCTTGGCTTCAACAAAGAAAAAAATGAAGTAATTGTTGGGGAAGAGAAGGAATTATATAAAAAAGAAATACTTGTTTCAGATATCAATTTATTATTAGTAGACGAAATTAAAGATTGGACAGATGTAGAAGTAAAAACACGATATTCTACAAAAGTTGCAAAAGCTAAAATAATGCAAATAGAAAATAAAATTAAAGTCATTTTTGAGGAACCTCAAAGAGCAATTACTCCTGGTCAATCTGCAGTATTCTATATAGGAGATATTGTACTAGGTGGAGGAAAAATAGAATAAGGAAAAAGAGAAAAATCCCTTTTTCCTTATTTATTCATTACTTCAGAAAGTTTATTAATTGCTTTTGTTTCAATTCTAGAAACATAAGAACGACTAATCCCTAGCATTTTTGCAATTTCGTGTTGTGTTCTTGGTCGTATTCCGATTTAAACCAAAACGAAGTTTTAATATATTCATTTCTCTATCTTTTAATACTTCTTTCATTTTACTATAAAGTTCTTTTATTTTTAACTTTAAATCTATCTCATCATCAATACATATTTCTTCTTTTTCAATGACATCCATTAAAGTAATTTCATTATCGTCTTTATCTTTTCCAATAGATTCGTTTAAAAATACTTCTGCTTTTGTTTTTTTACTTGTTCTAATAAACATTAATATTTCGTTATCAATACATCTTGCAGCATAAGTAGCAAGTCTAATATTTTTACTATTATCAAAACTATTAATTGCTTTAATTAATCCAATAGAACCAATAGAAATTAAATCATCCTGATCAATATTGGTAGTAGAATATTTTTTACTGATATGTGCTACTAATCTTAAGTTTCTTTCTATCAAAATATTTCTTGCTTCCTCATCACCATCTTTCATTTTGTCTATATATTCTTTTTCTTCTTCAGGACTTAGTGGTTCAGGAAATAAACTATTTCCTTGAATATATCCGAACAACAATAACTGCTGACTTTAAAAACGTAAGAAAACCGGTAAGAAATGTTAACATCATATATGTAACCAACCTCCAAATTCTTTATAATAAAATATATGTAGAAAGAAAATAAAAGTGCCTGACCTCATCAAAAATAATTTATATACTATAAAGGTTGAAAATAGGGGTAAAATAATATATAATATTTTAAGATTAATAAAGGAGAAAAAAAATTGATTGATTTAGAAGAAAATATAAGACAAATTGAAGAATTAAATAACAAATTATTAAAAATTTATTCTACTTTAAATTTAGAAAATAAACAAAAAGAGTTACAAACATTAGAAGATAAAACATTAGAAAATGGATTTTGGGATAATCCATCTAATTCAAATGTTATTTTAAAGCAAATAAAAGAAATAAAAAACAAAATAAAAAAATATCAAGATATATATAAGCAAGTAGAAGATTTAAAAGATTTAAATGAATTATTACACATAGAAAACGATGAAACATTAGAAAAACAGTTGATTACTTTAACTAAAAGTACGGAACAACATATAGAAAAATTTGAAATTGAAACGTTTTTATCTGGTAAATATGATAAAAATAATGCTATTATCACTCTACATCCTGGAGCAGGGGGAACAGAGTCGCAAGACTGGGTAGAAATGCTTTATAGAATGTATTGTAGATGGGCAAACAAAAATAACTATACTGTAAAGGAATTAGAATATTTAGAAGGCGATGAAGCAGGAATTAAAAGCGTCACAGCATTAGTAGAAGGAGAAAATGCCTATGGATATTTAAAAGGTGAACACGGTGTTCATAGATTAGTTAGAATTTCTCCATTTGATGCAGGTGGAAGACGACATACTTCTTTTGCTTCCTTAGAAGTATTACCAGAAATAACTGATGATATTGAAATTGATATTAATCCTAGCGATTTAAGAATCGACACATATCGTTCATCTGGTGCAGGTGGACAACATATCAACAAAACTGATTCTGCGGTCAGAATTACACATATTCCAACGGGAATAGTTACTTCCTGCCAATCTGAACGTTCCCAAACAATGAATAAAGAAACAGCAATGAGAATGTTAAAATCAAAATTACTAGATTTAAAAGAAAAAGAAAATAAGGAAAAAATTGAAGATTTAAAAGGAATACAAAAAGATATTGCTTGGGGAAGTCAAATTAGATCTTATGTATTTTGCCCTTATACAATGGTGAAAGACCATAGGACAAATTACGAAGTGGGAAATATAGAAGCGGTTATGAATGGTGAAATAGATGATTTTATGATAGAGTATTTGAAAAGTTGCATAAAAAGCAAAAATATGGTATAATCATATAAGAATTAGGTTAATATACCTAAAAAAATTAAAGGAGGCCTAGAAAAATGGCAAATTGGGTTTTTGGAACCCTGCTCGGCTTTGCGGGAGCATTGGTAATCTTCTTTTTGGGAGGACTTTATGCACCGCAAAATTCTGGAGTCTGCCTGGGAGTGACCATTGGAATTGCACTTGTTCTATCCGTTGGTTACTTGCTTGGCAAAGGAGTCCCGCATTATCCTGAGGACAGGAAAAAAGGAACGAGATTCCAGCAAGATTCTCAGAACAAGAAATAGGCGTCAAGGAGAAGAGTGTCTTTCATTAGACACTCTTTTTCTTTTTATGTAATATACTATATTATAGCAATATTTAATTAAATATGCTTCTATATAAAATAAAAGAGGTGCCAATGAATATGGGCATTATTGTACAAAAATTTGGAGGAAGTTCAGTAGAAAATACTGAGAAATTGTTTAACATTTGTAAACATATTACAAAAGAATATGATGCTGGTAAACAAGTAATCGTTGTTGTGTCAGCTCAGCGGAAAAACAACAGATAATTTAATTAAAGAAGCAAAAGAAATTGATGAGAATATAGATAAAAGAGAATTAGATGTATTATTATCTGTAGGAGAACAAATTACTGTTGCAAAACTTGCAATGTGTTTAAAAAAATTAGGATATAATGCAATTTCTTTAACTGGTTGGCAAGTACCTATTAGAACTGATAATCAATATGGAGATGCAAGTATCTTAAAAATTAATTTAGATAGAATTACAAAAGAATTGAACGACCATAAAATTGTAATTGTTGCTGGATTTCAAGGAATAAGTACAGAAAATAACGATATTACAACGCTTGGTAGAGGGCGGTTCAGACACAACTGCTGTTGCACTTGCGGCAATTACAAACGCAGAAAAATGTGATATATATAAGGATGTTTTAGGTGTATATAATGTAGATCCTAAAACTAATTCAAATGCATTTAAATACGATATTATTAGTTATGACGAAATGCTTCATTTAAGTAATAATGGTGCAAAAGTTCTTCATAATAAAAGTGTAAAATTAGCAAAAGAATTTAATGTTCCTATACACGTAAAATCACTTTATGATGAAGATGCTCTTGGAACCTATATACAATAGAATAGCCTTATTGTTTTTTTCCTTTCATTGTGATATAATATTAACATAACACACAACGCTCAAGAGCAAGGAGGATTACACAATGATTAAGTGGGCGAAAATGGTTATCGTATCTTTACATTTGGCTTTGCTACAGGTTCTAATGTATTTCATAGTTGTATGTGGAGTACTTAGAACGGAAACTATCGCCTTTTGGGGCGACAAATTTCCTAATTTTGTTGCAATGTCGCTCTTAATGGTCTTTGGAGGATCATTTGCTTCTTCACTTTTAGCTATGATACTTTTTAGGTTATTAGGCTATAAAGAAGAAGATAAGAGCAAAGATAAAGATTAGATAACCAGCAAAAAAGGACCTAAAATCAGGTCTTTTTTTGTTTATACCTAGTTTTTAGTTACATTTAAGTAATATTTACATACATTTTTGAATATATATATTTATATAGCTATAGTTAAAGGGGGACTTAATCTATGACAGTTGAAGAAAGAAAGAATGTAAATACCAATATTATACAAAATTTAGTATTAGAAAATAGAAATAGGTTGAATATTACTGGAGTTTTAGATGTTTTAAGTTTTGATGATCAAATTATTATTGTAGAAACAGAGCTTGGTTTATTAACAGTTAAGGGCGATAATTTAAGAATTAATAAATTAAGTATAGATACATCTGAAGTAGTTGTTGAAGGTGAAATTACATCATTGTCATATAGTTCTAAAGACTTAGACAAAAAAAGTGAGAGCTTTTTAGGAAAAATATTCAAATAGGTGGATTTTATAATATAATGTATACAAATAATCTAGAACAATTAATTAATTTTATCTATTTTATTATCACTGGTGTAATACTTAGTATTATCTTTGATATCTTTAGAGTATTAAGACGAGCTTTTAAAACATCAGATATTATAACAAATATAGAAGATGTTATATTTGGTATATTAACTGGAATAATAATGCTTGCATCAATATTTCTAATAAATAATGGTGAACTACGATTATATATTTTTATTGGAATAGCTATTGGAATTATTTTATATATGTTATTTATTAGTAAATACTTTATAAAAATAAATGTTAGTGTTATTAATTTTATAAAGAAAGGAATATCGTTAGTTACCAAACCTTTTATTTTTCTACTAAAAATTATAAAAAAGGTATTTTTCAAACCAATTTCGTTTATAACTATTAATATAAAACTTTTCATTAATAAATTATTAAAATTATGCAAAAAAACTACAAAAATATCAAAAAAAACTAACAAACAAGAAGGATTTTAGTGTTATTTGTAGAAAAATATAAATAAGCATATTTGTTGTATCCGTAAGGTTTATAAATTTTATTTTAGGTGGAAGAGCATTAACTTATGAAAAATTTTTTAAAAAAGAATATAATCAAAAAAATATGTTTAATCGTTTTTTTAATATATGTTGTAGTTATATTTTTTAATCAACAACAAACACTTGCATCATATAATACTCAAAAAAAATATTATATAGATAAAATAGACGAGGCCAAAAAATATAATGATACTTTAATATCTACAAGAGATAATTTGGATTCTAAGGAATATATAGAATCTATAAGCAGAGAAAAACTTGATATGTACGCTGAAAATGAAAAAGTATATATTAATATTAATAAATAAACAAAAAAGTTTGATACTTTTTTGTTTATTAGTTTGTTATTTTATTCTTTTAAATAATCCCATTAAATCAAAAAATTTTATATATAAATAGAGGAGGAATTTTAAGTGGATGATATTGAAAATTTAGGCTTGTCCGAATTAAAGGAAATTGCTAAAAGCAAGGAAATTAAAAATATTTCAAAATTAAAAAAGGATGAACTAATAAAAGCTATCTTAGAAGATAAAGATGTAGAAGAAACACAAGATGAAAATGAAGAAAGGTATAAAGTTACTAGCGAAACAGACACAATTGTTGAAGGAATTTTAGAAGTTCTTCCAGACGGATATGGATTTTTAAGAGGAGAAAACTATTTACCAACGCCAAAAGATGTATATATTTCACCAGTACAAATTAAAAGATTCAGACTAAATACTGGAGATATGATAAAAGGTATTTCAAGAACTCCAAAAGAAGGAGAAAAATTCCCAGCTCTAATATTCGTAGGTGAGGTAAATGGGGAATCTCCTGAAAATGCATATAGAAGAAAAAGCTTTGATGATTTAATTCCTATTTACCCAACAGAAAGATTAAAATTAGAAACAGTAAGTAATGAATATGCTATGAGAATTATTGATTTAATATCACCAATTGGAAAAGGACAAAGGGGAATGATTGTTGCACCACCTAAAGTTGGTAAAACAACACTTCTTAAAAAAATTGCTAATAGTATAACTAGAAATAATCCAGAAGTTGAATTAATTGTTTTATTAATAGATGAAAGACCAGAAGAAGTTACAGATATGAAACGTTCAATTACAGGAGATGTTATATATTCAACATTTGATGAAGTTCCAGAACATCACGTAAAAGTTGCAGAAATGGTATTAGAAAGGGCAAAAAGGCTTACTGAACAAAATAAAGACGTTGTTATTTTATTAGATAGTATTACAAGACTTGCAAGAGCTTACAACTTAGTTGTACCAGCATCTGGAAGGACTTTATCTGGAGGTTTAGATCCAAGCTCATTACATAAACCAAAAAGATTTTTTGGTGCAGCAAGAAATATAGAAGATGGGGGAAGCCTTACAATTTTAGGTACTGCATTAATTGAAACAGGTAGCAAAATGGATGACGTAATATTTGAAGAATTCAAAGGTACAGGAAATATGGAAGTACATTTGGACAGAAAACTTTCTGAAAAAAGAATTTTCCCTGCAATTGATATTAATAAATCAGGAACACGTAGAGAGGATTTATTATTAACTGAAAAAGAGCAAGAAGCAGTATTTCTTTTAAGAAAAGCATTATCTAACTTAAATACATCTGAAATAACTGAACAAGTTATTAATCAAATGTTAGCTACTAAAAATAATGATGAATTTATTGAAAGAATAAAAAAGATTTTAAAATAAAACAAAATGAAAATAAATAAACGATAGCAAATTAGCTATCGTTTTTTATATAAATATAAACTTAAAATATTTTAAATTAATAAAACTATTAAATGATACTTTTAATTTACTTGCAGGGGAAGAAGGTATATAGGGGTTCTTATTATATATTTTAATCTATACAACATTGCACAAAATCGAAGTTTTGCGCAAATAGAGATAGGACTTTTTGTGTTAAGGTCCTATCTTGCTATTTATAAGCCTTTTGCACACTTTCTTACTCAACAAACTTGTATGTCTTTTTTATAAAAACCTCTTAAATCCAATTCTCACGCGTCAATATTTTTAGTCTTTCTAATTAATTATTATCATTTATAATTTATTAAATAGTTATATAAAATTTAAAATCATTCTTATAATATTTTTTCAAAAATTTATGAAATCCTTATATTTCAGTATTTTGCTCAAATTTATAGACAACAAGTTATATTACCTTTTTTTAAAAACGCCTTAAAATCGATTCTCGTGCGTCGCTTTTTTAGCCATTTTTCAGTATTTTTCAAAAAGCATTGATTTTACAATATTTTAGTAAATTTACATTATATAAATATTAATTATTAAATATTCAAAATATGTTTTAGATGATTAACTTTATTATTTAAATTTTAAAATGTCTTAAAATTGATTTTGAAGCTTTATAAAATGAAATTTATTTATTATATTATAATTAGAAATTTATTTTTAAATTTTATTAAATATTTATAAAATTATATTTAAATTTATAAAAATTTTGATAACAACAAATGTTCGGTTTTGAAATTTAATGTTCGTAAAATAAATTTTTCAAAATCTTAATTTTAAATTATAAATTTCATTTTTATAGTTATATAAAAAATTTTTAGAAATATTTTTGTAGGAGATTAAACCTTAATTTTGAAATTTTAGTAATTTTATTTAATTCAATATATTCATTTTTTTAAAACTGCCTCTCTCCTACTTTTTTAAATTCATTTCTTTTCAATTATCTATTACTTCTTTAATTTTAATATTATTTGCTTTAAAAATTTCTAATACACTATCTGCCTTATTTTTAAATCCAATTGCATAATGATTAACTATGTTATTATCATCCAAATATTCAAATTGTAATGAACGAAATCCTCCTCGAGGGCCTATATGCAACTCTACACATTTAGCAGTTTTTAATTGTTCTACCCATCTTTTATTTGATTCTTCTGCCTCTTTTAAGTATTCTTCATCTATAATTTCTAATGATTTCCATAATACATCCAAAGTAGCTATCTTAGGAAAACACACTGTTACAAAATTATCATTTGCCCTACTCCAAATTCCTTTACTTTCCACTGTATAGCCTTCTGAACCTTCTACTAATCCATCTGCATATCTTGTTAAATCAACTAACAATTTTACCTTTATTTGTTTTTCCATTCCTATTTTCTCCATTCTTACAATAGTCTATGTTGTTTAGATTTTCTAATTTTGCATTAAAATATGTTGCCCTTTTATTAAATCATAACTAATTAATTTACTACTATTTAAATCTTCTTTATTCATATCAATTCCAGAAATTTGATTATTTTCATAAGTTGTATAATAATAAATTCCTTTGTTCATATTACAGCAAGAACTATAAATAGTTATCTCATATTCTTCCTTTCCCATATGAACACACCCTCTTTGTTGATATACGGATTCTAATATATGAAAAAATTGACTGATACTTTCTGATTCTGAATTACCAGATTTAGAGTTCATTTTTGTAAATGTGGCCTTTACAAATCTGGATGCAGATGATAAGTCTCCAGGTAAACCAATCGCTCCCATTCCCCTACTATATGTTTCTAAATTTAATTCTTTTGAAAAATTGTTTTGAGGTTGCTCAATTGATAAATTCATATAGTTATTTAAATTAAATAGTTGCATATCAAAGGTTGGGTTATTAGTAAGAATTCCAACTGGATTATCATATACCTTCAATCCATCTTTTACACTTTCAACAGTGATAGATTTTTCCTTATCTGATATAATCCAGTGTAATGGTGACACTGGTAATTCATCGCTAAAATTAATTTTTACAATGTTCACTTTTTGCAATATTTCTTTTGCTTCTTCAATATTGGAACATTGAGACAAAATATAAGGAATAAATTCAAAGGGAGCAATATTTTCTTTATCTCCTTGTATTTCTTTATAATCAGCATTTCCTGGAAAGTTTAATCCAGCCATTCCTAATCCTTTTTCATTTATTGCATCATAATATAATGGATAATCGTTCGCAATATATGCCATTCCTATCATTGCATAATGATTTTTTTTATTTTCTACATTTCTAAATTCAAATTCATAATTTCTAGGAGTAATAGTTACTGTTTCTTTATATGAATATTCCAAATCTAAATTTCTTCCAAAATAATGATTTTTTGTATTATAAGTTATAGCCGTGCACATTTTTTATACCTCCATAATAAAAAATATTTTTATGTACCATCATAGTAATCAAACCCTTTACGAGATAAATCGTTATATCGTATATATGGAGTCTTTTTTTCTTCAAATTCTTCTTCACTGAATGGTCGTAATTCCTTTTTATCAACATCTATTATGTATGTTTTATTATCAACATTTATAACTAAACATCTTATATGTCTAGTTGACTCATTTGTTTCTCCTCCTATTTTTTTCCATACTTTATGCCTTCGCTCTGGTCCCAATCTAATATCTACTATTTCTTTCAAATATTCAAAAATTCCTTGTGAATCCATATTATACTTTTCTACCAGTATTTCCAATGCTTTTTTTAAAAAGATAATTTCCTCATTTAATTCTTCTGACTGTTGACTTTGTGTATCTTCTTTCTGTTCACTTATTTCGTCTTCCATTTTCTTTATTGCATATTCACTTCTAGTGCTATTAAACTTAGCAAGAGCATCGTTAAATCTGTTGTTCTTATCTTCCAAAATATCTATTCCATCGGCAGTCAATCCTGTTTTTAATCTTGTAAGATCCTTTATGTTATAAAAACTGTCTGCATCTAAGGTTACGCTATATTCATCGCAGGTTAATCCAACAAAATAATGTGTATGATCTTTATTCCAATGAATAGCAATTTGATAGTTATCGTCATCTCTAAATAATTCTGTTAGAGATTTGGCAATGTATCTAGCTAATTCGTAACATACTCTTCTATTATGACCTTCTCTATTCTTTTCCCATTCACTGTCTACTTCTCTTCCATACCAATCTGGAACAGTATATGATTCATCATCTATTTTCTCTATATAAGATATTAAATTGTCATCATAAATATATGTTCTACATATATTTTCAAAAATACTTAAAATTTTATCTTCATTACTCAATTCATTATTATTTCTTAGCTCTTCAACAAGCTTTTCAAGTTCATCTGGTATTTTCCATTCGACTTTATCATATTCTATATTATTATCTGAAAAATCAATTTCTTGTAATTTATCTGCAGGATTTAATACAAGAGTATGTTTTCTTTTACGATAAATAGATACCAAATCATTTAATTCGATTAATTTTTCTATGTTTATACTCACTACAATTTTGCTCCTTTTTTGAAATATTTACTATATTACCCACCATAATAAAGATATTGATTTTCTTGTGGATTCAAAACAAAAATATCCTTATCTAGTTTTTCTAGAGTTATTTCACAAATATTTTGTTCAATACTATCTATTAAATACGTTTTATCATTAAATTCAAAAGTTAAACATCTTACATACCTTTTTTCAGCATTATTATCATTAACTTTTTTCCATATTTTTTCAACTTCAATTTCCTCTTGTTCTACTTTTGATCTCATATATTCCATAAATCCTTGAGAATCAATTTTATAAGATTTTAATATATCTATTATTTTATTAAAGTATTGTATTAAATCTTTATCTTTTAAAGTTTCTCTTGCCTGTTGAATTTCTTCTAAATCATCAATTCTATCTTGGTTAAATTTATTAACAGCATTTTGAAATTTACCTGTTTCATCTCTTAATATTGTTATTCCTTTAATTGTTAAGCCTAATTTAAGCCTTGTTAGGTCTTTTATTTTGTTAAAATCATCGACATCTAATATAACACTGTAATCTTCCCCTGTTAAGCCAACAACATAATGTAAATTTTCTTTATCTCCAATCATAAATGCTTCAACATTATTGTTACCATCTTTTAATTCATTGATTGCTTTTGCATATAATCTAGCAAACTCATAGCATACTCTTCTGTTATGTTTTTTTCTATTTTCAATCCATTTTTTATCAACAATTCTGCCATACCAATCTACAGCTATATATTTTACATTGTTTAAATCACTTGTATCTTTTTTGAAAAAGTATAAAACATTATCATCATATATATAATTTAAACAAATACATTTATATATTTCTAAAACTTTTTCTTCAAAACTAAGTTTTTTTTCATTTAATAACCTTTTAACTAAACTAAGAACTGGCTCTTCTAATTCCCATTTTACCTGATCATATTCAATCCATTCATCTGTAAGACTTCTATTTGGCTCTAGTATTATTTTATATTGGCCTTCTAGATTTTGACAAATTTCGCCATAAAATCTTTTTATATATTCATCATTCATTTTTAATGTCCTCCACTTTAATTTGTTTTCTTAAACAAATCGCTACTTTCGTATTTTTTGTATTTTATAATTAAATCTGTATCATTTTCATTTATTTTTCCTTTATATAATAAGTCATAATAAACACTTGGAGCTATTAATTTTTTATAAACATCCTCTAGTCGCTCTTGTTTTACTCCAACACTTAGGAGAATTTCTAGAGCTTTAGGCTTATCAATTTTAAAAAAGAATGCTTCATCCTTTAAGTAGTTACTTATTTTCATATTTTCTTCATAGTTTGCCTTTTTTTCCTTTAATAGCTCAATAGTAGTTTCATTCATTATATCTATAACCTTAAGTTCGTCCATTGAAATATCCTTTCTTTTAATAAAAATACTTGCATCTTACTATAACTTATCATACTTTCTTTCTATTTTCAATAAATATTTTGTAAAATAATACTAAAACACAAATAATTAAAATATTTTTATATTATTTTGACTATTTATGTTATAATGTGTTATTATTTAGTAAGAATGAAATATAGAATATTTATTAGAATTGGAGGAATATTTTATGATTGATAGGAATGATAATCCAGATTATTTGAATTCATTTTTAGATTATTCTATTACAATATTAAATAAATCACCAAATAGCATTAAAGAATATAATTATGATATTGCTATGTTTCTTAAATTCATTAAATTACGCTTTAATTTGACAGATGAGAAAGATTTTTCTATGATAACAATATCTGATATACCTATATCTGTAATTAAAAAAATAAAGCTTGAAGATATACACGCTTTTTTGTCTTATCTTGCAACTACGTTAAAGAGCAAATCAGCTACAAGAGCAAGAAAAGCATCAACTATTCGAATATTTTTTAAATACTTATCTCAAAAGGAAAAACTAATTGAAAATAATCCAGCACAAAATTTAGAAACACCAAAAAAAGATAAAAGAATGCCTAAATACTTATCTTTAGATGAATCAAAAAAATTACTAGAAGTAACTTCCAATGAAGAAGATAATAGAAATAGCATTAGAGATTACGCAATTATTACTATTTTTCTAAATTGCGGTATTCGTTTATCTGAACTTGTTAATATTAATTTAAAAGATATTACATTTAGTGAGTGCAAATTAAACGTTATTGGTAAAGGAAATAAAGAACGCACAATTTATCTAAATAAAGCTTGTATGAATGCTATACAAGACTATATTCAGAATGCAAGGCCAAAAGAAGGAATACAATATAATTCTAAAGATGCCCTATTTTTAAGTGAAAGACGTGAAAGAATAAGTAATAGAACGGTTCAATATGTTGTTAAAAAAGAACTTCAAAAAGCAGGCTTAGATACTAAAAAATATTCTGTACATAAATTAAGACACACAGCGGCCACTTTAATGTATCAATATGGAAATATTGATATACGTGCTTTGCAGGAACTTTTAGGTCACGAAAGTATTTCTACAACAGAAATTTATACTCACGTTGAAAATCATCAGGTACGAAATGCAGTAGAAAGTAATCCTTTAGCTAATATTTAATTCGAGTTTACAACTGAAAGTTGGAAATTTCAAAAGTAATATTTTATATTATATAAAAAAAGAGAAATTACTTTCTCTTTTTTTATTATTCTGTTCTTAATGCAATTACTGGATCCTTTTTAGATGCAGCCTTAGCTGGTATTAAACCACCTATTAAGGTAAGAATAATACTTAATATAATTAATATAAATGCATTTGTAAAGTATAGAGTAACATTTAATGGTATATTTCCGGTGAAGTGATGTAAAATTGCGTTAATAAATGGAATCAAAGCATATGTTATTCCTATTCCAAATAATCCAGATAATAAACCTATTATAAATGTTTCAGCATTAAATATAGAAGATATATTTCGTTTAGATGCTCCAATTGCTCTTAAAATTCCAATTTCTTTTGTTCTTTCATATACTGAAATATATGTAATAATTCCAATCATAATAGAAGATACAATAAGAGATATAGAAACAAAGGCAATTAAAACATAAGTAACTGCATTTACAATTGTTTTAACAGAACTCATTAAAATTCCCGTTGCATCTGTATAATTAATAACATTATCTTCTTTTCCCTCTTCTTCCATAGTATTGTTATAATTATCTATGAAATCAATAAAATGCTCTTTGCCATCAAAGCTTTTAAAATAAAAAGATATATAAGTTGGTTCGTCTTTATCTTGATAACCAAGAGAAATTAAATTACTTTTAGCGGTTGATTGTGTGTCATTCATCATAGCGGTTACAATTCTTGTTATTTCTTCTTCTGTCATTTTTAATTTAAAAGCACTTGCAATTTTGTCTGAATCAACATTAAACGCTGAAGCAAAACTATTTGTTAAATTAGATGTTAGTTCTCCTACTTTTGTTAAAATAGCTTTCTTCATAGTTGCTTCTGTCATAACTCTTGCCATAGTATTAGCTGTTTCTTCAACAATAGCATTACTTGTGTAATTTTCTATTAAAGAAGATAAAATTTCTGGAGGAATATTATTGCCAGGTAATGATGATGTTGCACTACTATAAGCCTGTAATAAGCCCCTTAAAAGTCCTGTGTAAGTTGTTTTGAATGCTTCTGCTGGTACAGTATAATCTTTTTCCATAGCAGATAATATTTGAGTTACTTCTTCTTTTTCTAAATAACTTGTAATAACAGCATCAACATTATTTGCGTCTAAACTTCCATTTATACTTTGTAGTAATCCTACAGATAATTTGCTTAAATTATCAGTAAATAATTTCTTAGCAGGTGAAACATCTGTTGAAATAGAATTAGATATTTCTGTCATATAGTTTTGGGTTTGTTTTTGTAATGTTTTCTCATCTATATTAATATTAAAAGCACTTTGTAATTTTTTATTATCTATGCTTACTAAATCAGCAAAATCAAAATTTAAGTTATTTTTCTTGTCATCAAATTTTGAACCAGAGAAAATGTCTATATCACTGTCTTTTAACTGTTTTTTTACTATATCAGTTTCAGATGAATGGTTAATAATATAATCAATAAGGTCACTTGTATATGATACCCCAGGAGTTAATGCCATTGATGTTACTCCTTCTTTAGGGCTAAGAATACCAACTATTTTCAAAGAAGGAGCATTATCATATAAATCTTGCATAAAATCTTCATCTTCACTCATATCTTCGTATATATCATATTTTTTGTTATATTTATATATATCTGTTGGCATAATTAACTTTAATTCAATATTCATTAAATCTTCGTATGATAAAGTAAGTGGGTCATTATGAATATCAACAGATTCACCGTTCATTATTTTAGTAACTATATCAGATAATTCCTTTGTATCTCTTAATCCCAATGAATAAACAAGTAAGTCAGAAATTTGATTTGGTTTAGATAAAACAATAATCATTTCATCATATTTTTCTGGCAAATGTCCAGCTAATATATCGTAGGAATTATTAATTGCCTCTTTATCATTAATCATTTGAGAATAAGAAGATGTATATGAACTCATAATACTTGAGTTAAAATTACTACGGAATAAATTACTTGGGTTCACCTTAGCAATTTTTTTAGTTGCATCTTTGGTATAAATAAATGGTTCAACACTATAAGAATACTTTATGGAAGAAATATCTTCTTCTATTTCCTGATAATGATTTTCAAAATATTTTTTAAAACTTTTTAAATCATTTGCTCTTAAGTTTGCAAGCATTGTTGATATATATTGTTCTTCTTTTACTGTATTAGAATTATCGTTTTCACTGTCATCCTGAGAAGTCATTGATAATAGAACACCTGAAATATCTGCTGATTCTTGCATAATACTAAGCGGATATGACGTTAAAGTATCTTCTTGAATACTATCTACATACGCCTGAAATCCATTTGACACAGCCTGCACCAAGGCAATTCCAATAATACCTATAGAACCTGCAAAAGCTACTAAAACAGTTCTTCCCTTTTTTGTTAATAAATTATTTAGGCTTAATCGAAATGCAGTCCATAGTTTCATAGAAGTTCTACCAATTTGTGAAGAATCCTTTTTATTTTTTCTTTCTTCAGGCAAAATAGGGTTAGTATCTTCAATCATTTTACCATCTAAAATTTTAATAATTCTACTAGAATATTGTTTTGCAAGTTCTGGGTTATGTGTTACCATAACAATTAATTTATCTTTTGATATTTCCTTTAATATTTCCATTACTTGCACACTTGTTTTTGTATCTAATGCTCCAGTTGGTTCATCCGCAAGAATAATATCTGGGTTATTAACTAACGCCCTTGCAATTGCAACTCTCTGCATCTGTCCACCAGATAACTGATTTGGTTTTTTATGAATGTGCTCTTTTAATCCAACATCTTCTAATGCTTTAATTGCCCTTTCTTTTCTTTCTTTTTTTGAAACTCCACCTATTGTTAAGGCAAGTTCAACATTAGATAAAATAGTTTGATGACTTATTAAATTATAGCTTTGAAAAACAAAACCAACTTTATAGTTTCTATATGCATCCCAATCTCTATCTTTAAAATCCTTTGTAGATTTTCCATTAATAACCAAATCTCCAGATGAATATCTATCTAATCCACCAATTATATTTAATAAAGTCGTTTTTCCAGAACCACTGGGACCTAAAATAGAAACAAATTCTTTATCTCTAAATGAAACACTCACATTGTCTAAAGCTTTTGTTTCATACTCTTTCATTTTATATGTTTTACTTAAATTTATTAAATCTAACATTTCTACTCCTTTTTTGTCTATAATATCATATACTATTTTATTAAAAAAGTAAAGAAAATACACCTAGAATTCACAAAAATAAGAAAAGTGGCTATGCCACCTTTTCTTCTCGCCGATTTGAGTTTCCGACTGAAAGGAGGAAATCTCAAAGGCAATAGCGATTGTAGCATTTTTATTTAATAGAAATTTCGGAGAAATATCCTATTAAATAAAAAAGAGAAAATTCTTTTGAATTCTCTCTTTTTATTCATATTCATAATAAAATCGGCTGAACCTGTTCTTTTTCTAATGCATACTCTAAAGTTTTCTTTATATAACTTGGGTCAAATACTATAGAACGTGGTTTTGTAATTGGATTATCCTGTCTAAATGGAACGAAAAAATAATTATTTCTATTGAGTAATCTACCTATATTTTCAGCACTTCCGTGATAATCCATCGTTAGTTGATGGCGCAATTACTAAGGAATTACCATTTCTTAAATGCGACTTTGCAGCCATCAGTACAGGAGTATCGGTTATTCCATTGCTTAATTTAGCTATTGTATTACCTGAACAAGGAGCAATTATCATAATATCAGTCATTTTTTTAGGTCCAATTGGTTCTGCATCTTCAATTGTATGAATAATCTTATTATTTGTTATATCTTCTATCTCTTCTATAAAATCTTTTGCTTTTCCAAATTTTGAATCAATTTTATATGCATTAAAAGACATAATTGGAATGATATTTGCTTCTTCCTTTACCAATTCTTTCATTTGTAATATAGTATTTTTAAATGTACAAAAGGAACCTGTTAGACAAAAGCCTATATTTTTGCCTTTTAAATTCAAAGAATATCCCTCCTTTTACATTACAATACTTCTTTATATTTTATGCTTTTATGTTAATTAGAGTGATATAATTAATCTATAAAAAACAACGAGATTTTATTTTCTCGCTGTTTTAATTTAATATGAAATTTTAATTTTTAAATTAAATTCTTTGTATCTCTTGCAATAACAAGTTCTTCATTTGTAGGAATTATATATGCTTTTATTTTTGACTCTGGTTTTGTAATTAATGTTTCTTTACCTCTTACATTATTTGCTTCTTCATTAATTTCTAATCCTATGAATTTTAAATAATTGCATATTTTCTTTCTAATGTTAATTTGATTTTCACCAATTCCACCAGTAAATACAACAACATCTAATCCACCCATAGAAACCGCATATTTTGCAACAAATTGAGCAATCGTTTTTGTAAATAATTCTATTGCAATTTTTGCTTTTGGTTTGTCATCTTCATAAGATGCAAGTTCTATTTCTCTAAAGTCTGGATTTAATCCTGTAATGCCATATAATCCAGATTTTTTATTAAGTAAAGTATTTACCTCTTTTGCAGATAAATGTTCTCTTTCCATAATATCTGTAACAACAGATGGATCTAAGTCCCCTGAACGAGTAACCATTGGAATGCCACCTAGTGGAGAAAGACCCATAGAAGTATCAACTGATTTTCCACCATCAATAGCAGTAATACTTGCGCCTTGTCCTAAATGGCAAGTTACAATTTTTAAATTTTCAATTGGCTTTCCTTCTAGTTCAGCAGCAATTTTTGAAACATATTGATGTGATGTTCCGTGAGCTCCATACTTTCTGATTCTATATTTTTCATAAAATTCATAAGGAATTGGATAAATATAATTTTCAGCTGGCATTGTTTGATGAAATGCTGTATCAAATACAGCTGACATTGGAACACCTGGCATTTCTTTTTGACACGCTCTTATTCCTAATATAGCTGCTGGATTATGTAGTGGTGCTAAGCTTGCACATTCTTCTATTTTTGATATTACATCTTCATCAATTAATACAGATTTATTGAAAATTTCTCCTCCGTGTACAATTCTATGACCAACTGCATCAATTTCTTTTAAAGAATTAATTACCTTGTATTCTGGATTCATAAATTGTTCCAAAATTACTTCTAAAGCTTCTGTATGATTCATTACAGCTTTTTTTATAACATAAGCATTTCCATTTACTTTATGGGTTAAAAAAGCTTCCTCTTCTCCTATTCTTTCAAAATTTCCTTTTGCTAAAACACTTTCATCTTCCATATTAATTAATTGATATTTTAAAGATGAACTTCCGCAATTTACAACTAAAATTTTCATAACATTTTCCTTTCTTATTATTTATGATTTTATTTATGATTGAGCTTGGACAGCAGTAATTGCAATTACTCCTACAATATCATCACTACTGCAAC
Source organism: uncultured Clostridia bacterium (assembly GCA_947594065.1). GTDB lineage: Bacteria > Bacillota > Clostridia > TANB77 > CAG-508 > HGM13634. The sequence continues at coordinate 4,241 of CANQDX010000019.1, read as the reverse complement.
CTCTTGATAAATCATTTACAGGTTTTGCAATACCTTGACACAAAGGTCCATAAGCTTCTGCTTTTGCCAATCTTTGTACTAATTTATAACCAATATTTCCAGCGTTCAAGTCTGGAAAAATTAAAGTATTTGCGTGACCTGCGACTTTACTTCCTGGTGCTTTCTTATCTCCTATTTCTTTAATAATTGCAGCATCTAATTGCAATTCACCATCTGCATTCAAATTTGGCTCTTTTTCTTTTAATAGTTTTGTTGCTTCTACTACTTTATCTACCATATCAGATTTTGCACTTCCATAAGTTGAATAAGAAAGCATAGCAACCTTTGCTTCTTTTCCAACTAATTGTTCAAAACTTTTAGCTGATGAAATTGCGATTTCTGAAAGTTCATCTGCTGTTGGATTTGCATTTAATCCTGCATCTGAAAATACAAAAGTACCATTTTCACCATATTCACAGTTAGGAACAACCATAACAAAGAAAGCTGAAACAAGTTTTGTTCCTGGCGCTGTTTTTAAAATTTGCAATGCAGGTCTTAATGTATCTGCTGTTGAATGTGCTGCACCAGATACTAATCCATCTGCATCTCCGCTTTTTACCATCATCATTCCAAAATAAACATAGTTTAACATCATTTCTTTTGCTTGTTCAATAGTTATTCCTTTTTGTTTTCTTAATTCATAAAAGGCATTTACATATTCGTCATATTTTGAAGATTTTGAAGGATTAACAATTTTTACATTTCCTAAATGAATATTATTTTCGTCTGCTAATTTTCTTGTCTTTTCCTCATCTCCAATTAAAATAACGTTTGCAAAGCCATCTTTTAATACTTTCTCCGTTGCCTGTAATACTCTAACATCTTCTGTTTCAGGTAGTACAATTGTCTTTTTTTCTTTTTTTGCTCTTTCTTTTATGCTATCAATAAAATTCATATCATTTCTCCTTTCCAATTTGCTTTATTAATTATATATGTTTATGAAATAAAAAACAAGTAATTTTATTTATTAATTATAATTTAGCAATTAAAGCTTTTATTTTAATTCCTTCATCTGAAAACATTTTCTCGTGTTCGGTTACAATATTATTTCCATCAAATATATCTTTATCGTGTAAGTCATAAGTTTTTCTTACAACCTCAAACCCATTTGCATTAAAATACTGCAAACTATCATTAAATAATCCATCATCATCTGTTTTAAAATAAATTTCTGCTCCAGAATTAATAAATTCCTTGTAATGCTCTAATTGTTTTGGATGAGTTAATCTCTTCTTTTTATGTTTTGGCTTCGGCCAAGGATTACAGAAATTAATATAAATTCTTTTAATATTGTCTTCTTTATTTATAATATTGTTAATTCTTTCAATATCATATCGAACTAAAATTAGATTATTTACTTTTTTGTGATTAGAATTGTATTTTTCTTCTACTTTTCTTTTTGCTTGCCCTAGCATTGCATCTACTAAATCAATTGCAATATAGTTAATATTGGGATTACGAAAAGCAAGCTCAGAAATAAAATTTCCCTTCCCACAACCAAGCTCTAAATGAATAGGATTTTCTTTACTTTCGAACTTATCTTTCCACTTTCCTATATAGCTTTCTGGATTATCTTCATAAAAATAACTAGCCTCTAATTCAGGTCTAGCCCACGGTTTAAATCGAATTCGCATTATTTTCTCCTTTAAATTATGTTCATTTTACCATATTGATTCATAAATTACAATTGACTTTAAAAAATTTTTTATATATACTTTATGTTATGGAATTAGAATATATTGTAAATGAATTAACTAAATATGAAAATATAAAACAAGTTCTAAAAGAAGAATGGCTGATGTCAGATAGATTAATTTTAAGATTGAAAAACACAAAACAAATTTATCTTAATAATCAATTTGCCTTTGTAAATCAATTATTAAATAATGGGGACATTATACACGTTAACTTAAATTTTGAAGAATCTAGCGATAACATTGTTCCAATACAAATGAAGCTAGATATTTTATATGAAGATGAAGGATTGATAATTGTAAATAAGCCACCATTTATGCCAGTTCATCCTTCTATGGATCACTTTGAAGATAGCTTATCAAATGGAATTAAATTTTATTTTGAAACAATTGGTCTAAAAAGAAAAATAAGACCAATTAATCGTTTAGATAAAAATACAAGCGGTATTGTACTTTTTGCAAAAAATGAGTATATACAAGAATGTTTAATAAAACAAATGAATACTGGAACATTCCAAAAAGAATACGTTGCAATTATTGAAGGAAAACTCTATAAACCAAAGCAAACCATTGATGCACCAATCGCTCGAAAAGAAAATAGCATTATTGAAAGAAATGTTTCTACAAACGGTGACAAGGCAATAACAGAAATTGAACTAATAAAAAGTTTTCAAAATTATTCACTAATAAAATGTAATTTAAAAACGGGTCGTACTCATCAAATAAGAGTTCATTTAAACTATATAGGTCATTCAATTTTAGGTGATGATTTATATGGCAAAAAATCAGAACTTATTAATAGACAAGCTCTTCACGCTTATAAAGTAACTTTTATTCATCCTATTTATAAAAATAAAATTGAAATTGTGGCAGAATTACCAAACGATATGAAAACTTTAGTTGAAAATTATGAAACAAATTGATTATAATTTTGCTTTGTACTAAATAAATATTGAATATATACTGTTCTTTGGATTTCATTTACAGAATAAATAATTACATAATGATTATTAAAAAACATTCGTCGATATTTTTTGTTTGAATCTAATTGCTGATTCCTATTTGGAAAATACATTAAAGATTTAATTGCTAGTTGAAAATTAGAAAGAAATTTTGCCGAAAGATGATAATCAAAATTTGAAAGAAAAAGCCACTGTTCATATAAGCAAACTCTTAGTTGTTTACTATATTTTAATCTGTATCTTCTCATTTTCTAATTCCTTAATATGTTCATATATATCTTTCCAAAATTCTTCTTCTGACAAATATTCCTCATTTTCTGATTTTTCTATTTCTTTTCTTAAAACTGTTTTTTCATCTTCCGTTAGGTCTTTTTCTTTTTTTAAAAATAATTGACCTAATTTGTAATTTTCTTCTAAATCTCTAATCAAATTTTCTTTATTAATATACATACTTTTCCTCCTTATATTAAATTTATATTTATTATATTTCTATTATAACAATTTGTCAATAAAAAAATGAAAACGACGAGCGGTCTTATCATTCTTTGCTAGGTGTTGTTCCAGATTGGGTTTACACTATGAAAGCTTTAATTGAAAATTATGAAACAAATTGATTATAATTTTGTTTTGTACTAAATAAATATTCAATATATACTGTTCTTTGGATTTCATTTACAGAATAAATAATTACATAATGATTATTAAAAAACATTCGTCGATATTTTGAATTAAAACATAATTTTTGATTTCTATTAGGAAAATACTCTAATGATTGGATAGATTTTAAAATATTTTTTAGAATTTTTTGAGAATAATTAATATTATAAAAAGAAATAAAATCAATAAGTTGATTTATGGATTGCCAAGCTGTTTTTTCGATTTTTATTCTGTATTTTTTCATTTTCTAATTTCTCTATTTTTTTATTTACCATATTCTCAAATTCTTCTAATGTATATTCGTTAGAATTATTATTTTGCATTTCCAATGTTGAAAAAAATTCTTGTGCTTTTTTTATTTCATTTTCTGTAAGATCTTTTTCATCTTTTAATAAAATTCCTGCAATTTTTAGCTGTTCATCATATTGCATAACTTTTTCTTTATTAATATACATACTTTGCCTCCTTATATTAAATTTATATTCATTATATTTCTATTATTACAATTTGTCAACCAAAATATTTTACCAATTTTCGACAAAAAAAGCAGGTTGTTTCCTGCCTTTTTTGATATATAAGTAAATCTGTAAGCCGGGTTCTGTTAAAAATAGTCATTTATCTAGAACATATATTGCTATATGTTTCAAGCCACCAGCTCAAGAAGATGACGAGCAGTCTTAACCTTCTTTGTTAGGTGTTGCTCCAGATGGGGTTTACACTGACCCAGTATGTCACCATACCAGCGGTGAGCTCTTACCTCGCCTTTTCATCCTTGCCACGTAAAATGGCGGTTATTTTCTGTTGCACTTTCCTTAAGGTTACCCTCACTGGCCGTTAGCCAGCATCATTGCTCTATGGAGCCCGGACTTTCCTCTCGTAGTTCCTTGCG
>CANQDX010000018.1 GCA_947594065.1 uncultured Clostridia bacterium | reverse complement strand
TTGTTTTATAAGTAGCATAATGTTTTGAAACAATGCCTATAATAGGTTTATTCATATCTACATTTCTCCTTTTCCTTGCAATATAATATCATATTAAGTTACTTTTTACAATGAAAGTATGTAAAATTTCGACAGATTTATTGACAAAACAAAAGAGATACTGAAAAAATTTTATGCAGGTATGCAAGAAATTTTTTCAGTAGTCAAAATAATATTTAAATGAAAATGAAAAATATTATCTTGATTTGGCGTAGCCAAACATAAATTATCTTATGAGTCCTCCGCTAGGAGTCCAACTAGACATCTTTGCAAAACGAAATTTTTAAAGTGTCATAGTGGATTACATACTTTCGTAAAAAAGTTATGTAACAGTTTTTATTTATTCACTAGTTTGTTAACCTACTGAAAGGCAAATGTTGAAAAAATTGAAGAAAATTATTTAGTGTACTTAACTAAATCGTTCTCCCCCTATGAGTTTTGACCAACGGTACAAAACTCAGGGGATGATGTGGTACATACTGAAAACCAAACTAAAAAAATACCATCTTTTCAGAATGGTATTTATATATCTGTACATAAAAGTTCGAACTAATATATTATTGGTGGAGATGAGGAGAGTCGAACTCCTGTCCAGCAGTCCTTCCACATAAACTTCTCCGAGTGCAGTTTGTTATTAATTTTCCTTCATACTTAAGTTAACAAACAAACTTATGCATAAAGTAGTTTCTAATATACCTACTATTCTTGAAACAAAGAATAGCTTCGTTTCCCACTAGGTCGTCGCTTTATCCTAAAACGTGGGCATTTTAGGTAAAACGTCGCTGCCCTTAGGCAGCGTATGCTAATTCTCTATTATCAGCGTTTATTTTTATTTTGCTTTTTTATAGTGGCCAAAGCAACCATCCACTACTCGCTATTTATATTTCTAGACTGTTGTCGATACCAAATGCATCCCCATATAAATAAAATTATAGCATAATAATGACAAAAAGTCTACATTTTAATTTATATTTTATCTAAAAGTCTGGATATTGCTACTTTTCTAATCTTTAGAAATTTTATTTTTTATTACAAATTTATAATAATTTCTTTTATACTCTTGCATATAATAAAAATATGTGTTAAGATAAGTATTGTACTACGTATAGGGGCATAGTACATCGGTAGTATAATGGTCTCCAAAACCACTGAGCTAGGTTCGACTCCTAGTGCCCCTGCCATTTTTTAGACTTTGCAGAGGCAAAGTCTTATTTTTTATTCTTATTTTTTTCTTGGAGGTTTTTATGTCTTTTAAATATTTTATTAATCTATTTATTTCATTTATTCTTATTATTATTTTACTTCCTACCTTTTTTATTCCAACAATTGCAACACATCAATCTAATTTTACCTCAGAAGGTTTTTTTAATAATATAAATGGTAGTGAGTTTGATATTTCAAATTCTTCATTTAAATGGCCTATTCCTGGCTATACTAAAATAAGTTCTTATTTTGGTAGGCGTAGTTCTCCTACAGCTGGAGCAAGTAGTTATCACCAAGGGATTGATATTCCAGCTCCTTCTGGTAGCTATTTAGTTGCTCCTTGTTATGCCATTGTTACATTCACTGGATTTAAAGGTTCAGGTGGGTATACAATTACTTTAAAGAGTAACCAATTAGAATTTATTTATCATCATACTTCACCAAATTATATTGTAAAAAAAGGAGATTTCGTTTCTTCAGGGCAAATTATTGGACAAGTGCGGTCCTAAAAATGTTTATGGTGTTAGAAATAATCCCTACAAAGATTCAAATGGAAGGCCAACCAATGGGGCTACAACAGGTTCTCATCTGCATTTTTCCATAAAAAAAGACGGCAAAGCCGTCAATCCTTTAAACTATTTTGAATAGTCTAAAATTTACATATCATCCTCTTCTTCGTCTTCATCTTCACAATTATGTTCGCAATCATTACCACAATCTTGACAACCGTGTGAACATCCTTCGTGATGATTATGATCATTCCAGTCTAGTTCTATTGTTTGATTGCATACAGGGCATACAACACTATGTTTTATTCCTTCTGAGCAATCTACTGAAAGTTCCGTATTGCAGTAAGGACAAGTAATGTCAAAATCATATTCTTGACTTTCTACGATATAAATATCATTTTCAATTTTATCAATTGAATTTTCAATTTCACTCATTCTATCTTCTAATGCTTTATACCTGATTAAAAGACTTTCCACTTTTTCAGTGCTTTTGTTTTCTAATTCTTCGAATTCATCTATGAAAGCATTATACAAGTTATAAATCTGATTTTTTACATACTCAACGTCTTCCTGATTTTTCAAGTTGCTTTCTATATCGGAAACTATCTTTTTTAAATTCTTTTGCAATTCTTTCATATTGTATCAACTCCTAAACTCTTTCCATATATTCACCAGTTCTAGTATCTATTTTGATAACATCTCCAATATTAATGAATAATGGAACTGAAATTTCATAACCATTTTCTAGCGTTGCTGGCTTTCCTGATGTTGTTGTTGTATTTCCGCTAAATCCAGGTTCTGTATATGTAACTTCTAATTCAACAAACATAGGTGGTTCTACAGAAAATACTTTACCTTTGAAAGATAAAATTTTAACTGTCATATTTTCTTTTATGTATTTTAGACTGTCTCCTAATTGTTCTTTATTTAATGGAATTTGTTCATAAGATACATTGTCCATAAAGTAATATAAATCTCCATCATTATATAGGTATTGCATTTCTCTTTTTTCTATTTCTGCTCCTTGCAATTTTTCTGATGGATTAAATGTTTTTTCTAGCACTGCTCCAGTAATTACATTTTTTAATTTTGTTCTAACAAATGCTGCTCCTTTTCCTGGTTTAACGTGTTGAAATTCCACTACTTTATATACTGCATTATCTAGTTCAAATGTTGTTCCATTTCTGACGTCTCCTGCCATATATACTTCTGCCATATTTAATCATTCCTTTCTTAGTTATTATTCATAATTCTAATATATTTTATACAATTTTTTTATAAAATTTGTTTTATATGAATATAACAATTTTAAGTATAATAGCCAACTTATATAAATTATTGATTTATATAAGTTGGTTTAACATACTATATTTTAAATTATTCTGCTTTTGGTGTATCTGTTACTTCTTCTTGAGCTGTTTCTTCTTTAACAGCTTCTTCTACAACATTTTCAGTTGTTTCAACAGCTGATGCTTCTTCTGGAGCATTAACTGGTTCTTCGTTTTCTACTACAGGTTCTTCTACTACTTCTTCTTTTAATACTATTTCTTTATCTTCAATTCTTGCTCCTAATTTTTCTTTTGTCTTAGAAGCTTTTCCTATTCTGTCTCTTAAATAGTATAATTTTGCTCTTCTTGCTTTACCTACTCTTACTACTTCTACTTTTTCTATCATTGGAGAATGTACTAAGAAAGTTTTTTCAACACCTACACCATAAGAAATTTTTCTTACTGTAAATGTTTCGTTTGAGCCTCCTCCTTGTTTTTTAATAATAATTCCTTCAAAAACCTGTATTCTTTCACGATTTCCTTCTTTTACTTTTGCATAAACTTTTACAGTATTACCTACTGTTAATACTGGAACTTTGTTTTTTAATTGTTCGTGCTCAATTGATTTAATAACGTCCATTTTAATTTTGTCTCCTTTCTATTTTAATAAGTCTGGTCTATTTTTTTTTGTTATTTTAAGAGATTCTTCTTCTCTCCATTTTTTTATATTTTTATGATGACCACTTAAAAGTATTTCTGGTATATTTTTATTTAAAAAAGTTTCTGGCCTTGTATATTGTGGGTATTCCAATAATCCATTTGAAAATGATTCTTCCTCTGTGGATTCTTTTGATATAACTCCTTCAATATATCGGCTAACTGAATCTATTAATACCATTGCAGGGAGTTCTCCTCCTGTTAAAACGTAGTCACCTATTGATATTTCTTCGTTTACAATTTCATCTAAAACTCGTTGATCAATTCCTTCATAGTGACCGCATAAAAGAATTATATGATTTTCCTTGCTTAACTCTTTTACTTTTGCTTGAGTTAATGTTTTTCCTTTAGGTGATAAGTATATTACCTTTGCTTGTTCATCTTTTACAGATAAATAAGCATCATATACTACATCTGGTCTGATAATCATTCCAGCTCCTCCACCATAAGGTGTGTCATCTACTTTTTTATGCTTATCTTTAGAAAAGTTTCTTATATTAACTATATTTATATCTACTAACTTTTTCTCCAATGCTTTTCCAATAATGCTATACTTCATACTATCAAACATTTCTGGAAAAAGTGTTAATACATCAAATTTCATAATTTTATTTCTCCATATATTTATAGCTATACAAGTCCTTCTAATAAATTAACAATCATTTTTTTATTTTCTAGGTCTATTTTCTTTATTACATCAGGTATTGCTGGTAATAAAATTTCCTTTTTTTCCTCATTTTCTACAATATACACATCATTTGCACCAGGTTGCATTACTTCCTTTAATATTCCTAATAGTTTACCTTCTTGTGTATAAACTTCTAATCCTATTAAATCTACTATAAAATAAGCTCCATTTTCTAATTTTATATCTTCTCTTTTAGCTTTTAAATAACTATCTCGAAAAGTTTCTGCTTGTTCTATTGTTTCAATTCCTTTGAATTTTAATAATACAAGATTTTTAGAAAATTTTACATCTTCTACTTCTAGCTCTTGCATTTCCTTAGCGTTTTGTATGTATAATTTTTGAAAATTGAGAAACTGATTGTTATTATCTACTAAAGGTACTACTTTTACATAACCTCTTATTCCGTATGAATTTACAATTTGACCAACTTCTAATAAACTTTCCACTATTATATGTTTATCTCCTAGTCTAAGAATTCAATTGAAACTCTTTTGTTTTCTTTTGAAGCTACTGCCTTCATAATGGTTCTAATTGATTTTGCAATAACGCCTTGTTTTCCAATTATTTTTCCCATATCATTTTCAGCAACTCTAACTTCAAATATGATAGATTGTGTACCATCAATTTGATTAATTTTTACTGAATCTTTATCACTTACTAAAGTATTGATAATTGTCTCTAAAATTTCCTTCATTCTAAAATTCCTTTCGTTTAGTGTAATACATAATTTTAAAAAGACATCTAATGCTGATTATTTTTAAATTTATGCTTTTTCTATTAGATACTTAACTGTATCTGTTGGTTTTGCACCATTTTTAATCCATTTTTCAACTTTTTCTTTATCTACAACAACTGTTCCTGGATTTGTCATTGGATCATAAGTTCCTAATTGCTCAATTATTTTACCATCTCTTGGAGATCTTGAATCTGCAACAACAATGTGATAGAAAGGTGCTTTCTTTTTTCCAAATCTTTGTAGTCTTATTTTTACCATACCTTTCACCTCCTTATATTTTTATATAATTTAAAATATTAATAACTATTTTAATTACTCTACATCATTCCCTTTATGGAATCAATGTCAAAGTTCTTCATCATTTTTTTCATTCCACCCTTTTGATTTTTCATTTTCTTTACCATTGTTTGTGTCATTTCAAAAGATTTAATGAATTTATTAATTTCTTGTACTGATGTACCAGAACCTTTTGCAATTCTTAGTCTTCTGCTTCCATTTAATAATCTTGTATTTCTTTTTTCTTGTTTTGTCATAGAGCAGATTATTGCTTCTATTTTTTCAAATTCCTTATCGTCTACTTTTACATTTTTTAATGCATTCATACCTGGTATCATTTTTAATAGTCCTGAAAAAGATCCCATTTTTTTTATTTGTCTTAACTGCGATAAGTAATCGTCTAAATCAAATTCTTGTTTTTTTAGCTTTTCTTCTAATTTTAATGCTTGTTCTGTATCGAATGTTTCTTCGGCTTTTTCGATAACTGAAAGTATATCTCCCATTCCTAAAATTCTAGATGTCATTCTTTCTGGATGGAATACTTCAATATCGTTTAGTTTTTCACCAGTAGCTGCAAATTTAATTGGTCTTCCAGTTACTTTCTTTACAGATAATGCTGCTCCACCACGTGTATCTCCATCTAATTTAGTAAGAATAACTCCGTCTATTCCTATGTTTTCATTAAATGATTCTGCAACATTTACTGCATCTTGACCAGTCATACTGTCCACTACTAATAATATTTCGTGTGGTTTCAAGTTTGACTTTAAATTCTTTAGTTCTTGCATTAATTCTTCGTCAATATGCAAACGACCTGCAGTATCTAGTATAATAACATCATTCATTTTAGATATTGCAATATTTATAGATTGTTTTGCAATATGCACTACATCTTTTGAATTTTCGTTACTATATACTGGTATATTTAATTGGTTGCCTATTACTTGTAGTTGTTTAATAGCTGCTGGTCTATATACATCACAAGCAACTAATAATGGCTTTTTTCCTTGTTTTCTAAGTAAATTTGCAAGTTTTCCTGCTGTTGTTGTTTTACCAGAACCCTGCAAACCAACTAACATAATAATTGTTGGTGGATTAGGAGTAAAATTAATTTTGCTTTCTGTTCCACCTAAAAGTTCTACTAATTCATCTTTTACAATTTTAATAACCTGTTGTCCAGGTGTTAAAGATTTTAGAACATCTTGCCCTAATGCTTTTACTTCAATTGTTGATATAAATTCTTTTACTATTTTATAGTTAACGTCTGCTTCTAATAATGCAAGTTTTACTTCTCTTAACATTTCTTTTAAATCGGATTCTGTAATTCTTGCTTTTCCTCTTAGTTTTCTTGTTATGTCTTGTAATCTTGATGATAAACCTTCAAAAGCCATTTTCTTTTCTCCCTTCATAAAGGATAAGTAAAATTATACTATTTCGTCTAGTTCGTTCTTAATGTGTTCAAGTATTTTAGCTATTTTTTCATCTGAATATTGCGTTTTTATTGTTGCAATTTGAGATAATATCTTAGCAATTTTTTGTTCCGTATTAATGGTTGTTTTCATTATTCCTAGCTTTTCTTCGTATTCGAAAAGTTTACTCTCTCCTTTCTTTATATTATCTCTAGCTGCCTGCCTTGTAATACCATAATTTTCAGCAATTTCAGATAAAGATAAGTCATTATTGTAGTAGTCGTTTATGTAATTGAATTGTTTTTCAGTTAAAAGCTTGCCATAGATTTGGCATAGCATACTTATTTCAACCTTTTTTTCCATAATTACTACTCCTTTTAAATGTAATGCTATAATACTTTACACCATTTTCATTCATTTGTCAAGTAAAATTTAGAAAAAAGCGAAAAAAACGAAAAAATTTTAAGACTTGTAGCCCATTTTAGTATACTTCATTCTATTTGTTGGATTTTCAAATTTGTCGACATTGTCGACAAAATTTCAGACATACTTGAAATTTTATCTTATTTATTTGCTTCTTCCATTATATCAATATGTAAATTCAAATCTTCTTCCGTTGGTAACACTTCTAAAATATCTTTTGGTAATACTTTTGATATTTCATAAGAACTTACACCTATTGGTTTGTTAATATCTCTTAAGGAATATTCAACCGAAAATTTTGTTTTTTCTCTACAAAGTATAATTCCAATTGTTGGATTATCACTTTCTGTTTTTATTAAATCATCGACTGCTGATAAATAAAAATTCAATTTTCCAGCATATTCAGGTTTGTATTCAGTATTTTTTAGCTCTACTACTATATAGCAGTGTAATTTAGTATGATAAAATAACATATCTATAAAGTAATCTTTATTATCTACTGAAATTTTGTATTGATTTCCAATAAAACTAAAACCATTTCCAAGTTCTAATAAAACCGCTTTTATTCTTTCAACCATTGCTTCCTCTAATTCTGTTTCTATGAAACTTTCTTTTAAATTTGATAAATTTAAAATATATGGATCTTTCATCATATCTTTTGCTAGTTTGCTCTGTGGTGCTTGTAGTGTACTTTGAAAATTATTAGGTTTATCACCCAAAACTTGTCTTGTATATAAATCACTTTTGATTTGAAATGCTAAATCATCATAACTCCATCCATTGATTGAAGTTTGTTCTATATACCATTGTCTTTGTTTTTCATCTTTTATTTTACTGAAAATAAGTATATTGTGTGACCAAGGTATCTTTTCAGAGATTTTTTTTATATTTTTATTATTTTTACATTCTATATAATATTTTTTCATATTAAGAAGATTTCTTTCTGAAAATCCTTTCATATTAGGGAAATTAACTTTTAATTCTATTGATAAATTGCTTATAAAGTTATTCCCATATTTAGAATTTTCATCTATTACTTGTCCTAAATAGAAATATAATGCTAACATTCTTATGTTTGCACTTTTATAAATATCATACTGTGCATTTAATATTTCCTTTTTTATATTTTTAAATATCTCTTTAAAATCTTCTTTCAAAATTTGTTTTTCTTCCATAAGCTACCTCTTTTCTACAATTATTCAATTTAAAACACATTTATATTTCAATAATTTTCTAAAATTTGCAGACTCGTCTGCGAATTTCAGATTAAACAAATTACTTGTTTCTACCATTGTAATTTCATCTTCGCTCATTAATTCATTTGACATTTTTACCTCTTTCTTTTTAGGCACAATGAATAAAACATATTAAAATGCCTTTTATGTTCTGTATGGTTTTGTTGGATTTTCAAATTATCAGACCAAAAATTTTTTGATAATTTTTTTCAGATTAAAATTTTATTTTGATATATCTAAAATAAGAAAAGTGGCTTCGCCATATGTGCATTTGCTTCGCAAATATGCACGGACTAAGGTAACTTAACCTTTTTACTTCGGAAATTTCTTACGAAATTTCCTATGTAATAAAAAATAGGGAAAAGAAGTTTTTTTATAACTTTCTCTCCCCTATGCAAAATATTATATACTATTTTTTAAAAATTGCAAGTGTTTTTCGTCGCCTTTTATTGCCTTTTTTCGACAATTTTTAGAAAGGAGTGTCCCCAATAAGGTCAAATGGACCTTTTTAGGAACGTCCCCAATGGGGTCAAACAAGCACTGCACGGAACCCGATAAGAAAGTCCAAATAGCCATATGCACTGCTGAAAGCGAAGGAGCCAGCATAAGATGTACTCGTAGTACGTCCTCCGCGTGCGAAGAACGGTGTGTCATTAAACGGAACGTCGGACCAGTCACCGAACCAGCTTGCACCGTTGTTGTAATAATAATCTTGTTTACTTTCATTTATTCCACTTGTTTCTGATACCGCATCTCCATAAAATTCTTTATTTGCTACATAATTTGGTACTCTATCATCAGTTGTTCCTTTTTGATATACAGTAACATATTTTGTGCTGCTTCCTACTTGCATTGAAGCTCCATATTCAGCTATATTATCATTTTCGTTATTAATATAGCTTGCTACTCTGTCCCATACTCCTCCACTTAAATCATAAATGCCATAAATATTGTCTGTTGAACTTTGAGCTGTATTTGTTTTATAATTTCCTCCACCTGTACTTGCCCATACTGTTCTTTGAGTATTTTGGGAAGTATCATCTGTGGATTGATTATCATTGATTGCTATCTCTGAGCCTTTTCCATATTGGCTTTGTCCTAAATATGCTACTGCTCCCCATTCACTATTTTTCATTAAGTGTGGGTCTGAACTATTATTTATTCCATAAGGGTTCCCATCTGCATTTAAGTTTAAACATAAACTATATGAATCTCCAATACTAATATAATTAAATGATGGTCTATTTCCAGTAAAAGTTGGGTATTTGATTGCTTTTCCTTTTGCTCCTGCTCCTGTTAATGCTGAGTCTGCTATTTGTTTTTCTCCATAATAATTGTTTAAAATGTTTTCATTTGTACTTGTTGCGCCGTTTCTTCCATTAGTGCTTGTGTAGTGTACAGTGGAATCTTCAGCTGAGTTTGGATTGCCTGCTTCTCCGCTATATGCTGCTTCAAATTTTGCTACCCAATATCCGGTTAATTCTCTGTCCCATCCTCCTAAATTTACATCATTTGTAAAGCTTGGATGTACTACATATTCTTCTGTTGCTTTATTTGCTCTAATTGCTTTCTTACTTCCATAATAATCTGTATTTCCTTGTAAAAATACAACATCTATGGTTCCTGCGCTCTCTGTTACTGTTGATGTATATGGACTAGTAACTACTTTGTCTGTATAGGTTGGTAAATTTGTAATTTTATACGCAAATCTTGGTATCCATACAAACATACTTCCTTCTGTTTCTACTACTTTTGTATCTTGATTATATTTAAGATTATCTTGTAGCATTACATTTGCCCATTGTTTCTTTTCTGCTGTATAATCATACCATTCTGGGTCATCTTCTGTGGTTACTACCCAGTTACTTCCGTTATATTTTACAGGCACCATTCCTGTTTTTAATTCTGGTGCATTTACTTTCTTTTCTTCATTATACCCTGTGGTTGTTTGTCCTTTTAAACTATCTGTTAATTGATCTAATGCTATTTCTTCATTTCTTTGGGCTTCTTCCCATTTATCTCTTGCATTCTTTGCGTGGGCTAATATTCCATCTCCTTTTACCGCTTGTATTGCTACAACTGCTAAAATTAGTAATACTATAATTGTGATGATTAGTGCAACTAATGTAATACCTTTGTTAGTATTTATTTTTTTGCTTTTCAATTTTTTGTTCATTTTTGAACCTCCTTAAAAATTTATTTTCTTAATTTTAATAACTTAATTATTTTATATACTAGCGCGAGGTGATTTCTATTTAAATTTTCGAGCAAGTTACGGGTGGGGACCGACAAATTATAGGGTGTTATAAAATTTATGTAATAAATTTTATTTACAGCCTATTATGCAGTTGGGGCGTTGCGATGAAAATTTAAATAAATCACCGGGAGCGAATATAAAGTTTTTCATTTGTTTTTAAGCGCAAAAAAGACAGGTAACCAACATTACCCATCTCTTACTTTTATGTTTAATAAAGCATCTAATATGCTCTCTTTATTATTTATTAAATTACATTGTGTGTGTGTCAGACTGTCGAACAAAGCTGTACTTTTCTTCTTTAAAGTATAGCTCTCTCTCTCTCTCTCTCTCTACAGCTGTGTACGTTTCCAGTCACGCTTCTTCACCCCTTCTTTTGTTTTTTTACCTTTCCATTTTATATTTAATCTTCTTTCTTGTCAAGATATTTTATTAATATTTGTGGAAGGTCAAACAGCAAAATTTATTCCTCGTGCAACAACATCTTTCATATTTTCTATTAATTCGTCTATTTCCTTTGGAGTTACAATCATATTATAGTCATTAGGTATTAATGATTCTTTTATTTCTTCATAATTGTCTTGTTCTTTAAGTTTATTTAAGTAGTCATTTGATTTTGCATCTTCTTGTAATTTTGTTATAAATAAATTTAAGCAATCATTTACTAATACTGCACTTTCCACAACTGTTGGAATTCCTAAAGCTATTACAGGAATTCCTAATGTGTTTTGTGATAATTCTTTTCTTGTATTGCCAACCCCTGCACCTGGTACAATTCCTGTATCTGCAAGTTGAATAGAAGAACTTATTCTGTCCATACTTCTTGATGCCAGTGCATCAATTACAATCATTAATTTTGGCTTTATATTTTGCACAATTCCAGTAACAATTTCTAATGTTTCCATTCCAGTTGTGCCTAAAACTCCAGGAGAAATTGCACTTACTGACCTTGTACCTTCTTCTAACACTTCTGGCATATATTTTAAAATATGCCTTGTTACATCAATTTCATTAATTACTTTTGGTCCTAATGAATCTGGTGTTACATAAATATTTCCTAAACCTACAACTAAAATTTCATCTTGTTTTGCGCTGTGAGCATCGATTAATTTCTTTAGCTCATTTGATAAAGTATTTCCGTAATTTTCTATTTCTTCATCTGTTGCAATTTTTAATTTTTTTATATCAATTGTAATATAACTCCCAATAGGTTTTCCTATTGCATTTGCTCCATTTTCGTTTGTTACCTTAACTTCTGTTATTTTTATATTTCCTTCTTCTTTTACATTTGTTTCAATTCCATCTATTTCATTTGTTATATTATTATTCTTTTTGAATATATCTGTTCTTTCATCTGCCAAATCTGTTCTAAAATTATACATAAAAAACCTCCTTATTTGATATTATCTTTTCCAAATAAGGAAGTTTTATTACTTATGTACTACAATATTTAGCAAGAATTGCTTCTAATCCCAAATTCAAATCAATTATACCTATTTTAGAGTTTCTATCTAAAAGTATTAATTCGTCTAATATATTTTTTAATTCCTGTTTTGTAAAATACCCTGCTTGCATTTTATATTTGCTAACTAAAAATAATTGATTTGGCTTTAAATTTAATACTTGTGCAACATCTTTTTTTTCTTCTATTGCAAGTTTTGTAAAGTATAATTTTTTAAAGTGGTTATATAATGTAATTAATATTTTTTGAATTGGTTCTTTATTATAAATTAAATTTTGCAAAGTATTTAAGGCTTCTTTTATATTTTTTTTACCTAATGAATCTGTTAGTGTGAAAATGACAGCATTAACTTCTTTAATACATAATAAATCTACATCTTCTTTACTTACCGTTCCATTTTCTCCAGCATATTCTATTAGTTTTCTTGATTCATTAATTAATTCCTGCATACTTGTTCCACAGGACTCTATTAAATATTTTAGTGTACTATCCTCTATGTTTACCTTATATCCATTATAGATGGCCTTTAGTCTGCTTGCAATTTGAGATGGTGTTTGTTTTTCAAATGTGCACACTTTTCCGTTTTTTTCTATTAGTTTATATAAATCATTTTTTTCTGCTTCTTGTTCAATAAATACTACTATATTATATTCGTTTATTTCATTTATATTTTCTTGAAAATATGTTATTATTTTTTCTTTTAGTTCTTTTAAAGTTGTATTTTGTCTTTTTCCTTCTTTTTGAAATAGTCCACTATTTTTCACAATTACTAATTTTTTTTTGTAACCAAATGCGGGAGTTTCTAAGTCTGCTATTAGTTCTCCTACATTGGTTTCGTCTATTTGTATATAGTTTATTCCGCAAAATGAGTTCTCCAAATATTTTTTTTATTTTTTTTAGAGAATTTTCTAGTAAAAAAGATTCTTCGCCATATAGTAGGTAGACTCCTTCTATGCAATTTGATTTCAATTCTTTTTCTAATTCTTGAATCGTCATTTTTCTCTTCCTTTTTAAAATTGTAATTTGTCTGATTAAATACTTAAGTTCGCTCCCGGTGATTTATTAAAATTTTCATCGCAACGCCCCAACTGCATAATAGTCTGTAGCGCAGAAACTTCACGAGAGTTCGTTTCTGCTAACAGCCTATAATTTGTCGGTCCCCACCCATAACTTGCTCGAAAATTTTAATTGAAATCACCTCGCGCTACTCTATTTATCTTAATAAATCTTTCAATATGCAGACAAATTACAATTTTTCTGCAAATTTTGCTGAATGAGCGTGGCAAATTGCAATTGCCATACTGTCTGTTATGTCGTCTAATTTAGGTAATTCTTCAACTTTTAAAATAGTTTTTACCATTTTTTGAACTTGAATTTTATCTGCTCTTCCATAGCCAACTACCGCTTGTTTTACTTGCAAAGGCGTATATTCATAAGTAGGAATATTATTTTGACATCCCACTACCAATATAATTCCTCTAGCTTGTGCAACATTAATTGCAGTTTTTACATTGTTGTTAAAAAATAATTCTTCAACAGATACGGCATCTGGATGATATTGATCAATAAGTGCTTGCATATCTGTATAAATTTGAGAAAGTCTTAAAGGGAAAGACTGCTTAGCTGGTGTTTTGATTGCTCCACTATCAATTAATTTGAATTTATTTCCAATATAGTCTATAATGCTATAGCCTGTTATTCCATATCCTGGATCAACTCCTAGTATTCTCATTTTAATTTCCAGTCCTTCCATTCTTATATTTTTACATCTTATTATTTAAAATAATTCTAAATACTTCAGCAACGCTCCAAGCTTGTGCTGGTGCTCCTTTAGGTAACTGTGGCTTTTTAGAATCATATAACTCAGATATACTTCCAATCATTCCTTCATTTTCTATTTCATTTAAAAATGTTTCTTTGGTTGTTTTTACTAATTCCTCTAATTTTACTTTATATTTCTTTTTTATCTCTTTATTTTTTGTGTATTGAATAATGTTGCATAAAGAATCATAGTAAAGTCCTAATAGCCAAGGCCAAGTAATTCCTTGATGATAGCTCATATCTCTTTTAAAGCTGTCTCCTTCATAAACTTCAACATAATTCTTTTCACCTTTTGCAAGAGTTTTTAGTCCATAATTATTTAATAATTTTTTAGTTACAGTTTCTATTATATTAATTGCTTCTTCTGAATTCAAATCGATAACTGGATATGTTAAACTTAATGCAAATAATTGATTTGGTCTAATTTTACTATCTTTTAGGACATCATATAAACATTTTTTTTGAGAATTATAGAATTTCTGTTTAAAAGATTCCTTTGTTTTTTCTGCCATTGCTTTATAAATATTTGCAACGTTTTTATTTTCAAACTTATTTGCTAAGCTCTCCAATATTTTAAGTGCATTATACCATAAGCTATTTACCTCAACCACTTTGCCATTTCTTGGTGTTGCGGGTGTATTTAGATATTTTGCATCCATCCAAGTATTTTGGGTATTTGGGGTGCCTGAGTAAATTAAATTATCTTTATCTAAGTAAATATTATTGTCGTCTATATCTATTCCATTTGAGTATGACTCTATAATTTCTTTTAATTTAGAATACAAATTTTCTTTGATAAATGAATAGTCACCTGTATATCTTATGTATTTTTGTACTTGCTCGAATAACAGCAATGAAGCATCTACGCTGTTATACAATGGTCTATTATCAAATCCAGAATAACCATTTGGAACCAAACCAAATTTTATATCTCTTATAAATGTTAATAAAACTTCTCTTGCAATTTCGTATCTTTTAGGAATTAATAATAAGCCCTCAAATGCAATCATAGAATCTCTTCCCCAATCCAAAAACCAAGGGTAACCAGCTATAATAGTATGTAATTTGAAATTAGGTCTATACACAATAAAATTATCTGTGGCTATCATATATTTTTCGATTAGTTTTCTATAAGCATTATCTTCCTCTGAATCTTTTTCTTTCTTTATGTCAATTAAATTTGAGCGAACTATTAAACTATTAATTCTAATAATTTCATTATCAATTACATCTTTTACGTTAATTTCTTCTATATTTGCTTCTAATGAACAAATAAAATATGCATCTTTTTCTTCATTTGGCAATAATTCTATCTCATAAACGCCTGGTACTGCAAGATTTTCCTCTGGATAAAAGCCTCTTTTTTCTTCTTCTAGATAATACATATTTCTAAAAGTATCTTGACTATGTTCTTGATAAATTCCATCAGACATATAAAAGTACACTGGGAAATGCATATTATCATCAATAATTAATTTAACTTTTTTATCGTTAATTGTTTGATTTAATTTATATTCGTGGTTTGTATTCATTGTATGGAAATCTCTAAAATTAATAATTGGTGCAATTTTTAATTTGGATTTATAATTACCATTTTTGATTCTATAATAAACACAAACAGTATTTTTTCCATATTCCATACAAACTATCTTTTTTATTTCGGTTTGTTTTATCTTATATGAAAATATAGGAACAAAGCTTTTTTCAAATTGAACCAAATTTTTATAGCCCTCAGATATGTAATTTTTACACATATTAGTATATAATTGATATTCTTGGTTTTGAATTTCAAGTGCTTCATCTAATTTAGATAATATAAGATGCCTACGTGCTGGTGGTGTAAGGGCCGCAACTAATAAGCCGTGATATTTCCTAGTATTACACCCCAATACAGTAGAAGAACTGTATCCACCTATTCCATTTGTTAAAATCCACTCTTTTTTTAAACCACTTTCTAAATTCATTTGTATTTCTAATATTAGCTTTTTATTTCTAATATTACTCCTTTCGTTGCTTAATGTTTTTTATTTCTATTTTTATTTTTATTTTTTGTTTGTTGTTCTTGTTCTGCACGATTTCTTTCTCTTCTGAAATCACTTTCTTGAATTGATTGAATTCTATCTTTATATTTGCTACTGAATTTACTTACATTTTTCTTGTCTGTCATTCTTTTAGCTTTTGGAGTTTTTTCAGATTTTCTTTCTTTTTTCCTTTGGATTTTTTTGCTTTCTTTATTTATTTTCTTTTCTTCTCTTAACTTTGTATGTAACATTACATATTTAGGATCATTTTGTTCATCTTTAAATCTTAAATCATCACAAATTATTTCTATTACAGATTCTGCAACTGCATCTGTATTATGCCTTATATTTTCTCCAACTACTTGAGACAAATTCCTCTCTAGCAATTTTACTCCTAATTCTTTTGCTTTTTGTATATCTTGCTCAACTACATCTGCTCCACGTTTGTTATACATTTTTATGAATTCTGGAATAACTTCTCCTGAATCATATATACAGTAATCAATTACACCATTTCCGGCGTGATCTATAATCGCCTTAATATGATCAGATAATGAATAATTATCTGTTTGTCCAGGTTCAGTCATAATATTGCTAATATATATTTTAATTGCATTTGATTCTTTAATTGTTTTAGACACGTTCTTTACTAAAAGATTTGGTATAACATTTGTATATAAGCTTCCTGGTCCAATTATAATTGCATCTGCATTCTTTATTGCTTCTAATACTCCTGGTGCTGGTACACAATTAGAAGGGTTAATGTAAATTCTTTCAATTTTAGCTACTTTATCAAAAACAGCTGTTGGAATTTTATCTTTTTCTTCTATTGTACTTCCATCATTTAACTCAGCACAAATTTGCATTTCATCTAGTGTAACAGGTAAAACTCTACCAACTATATTTAAAATATTTTTACTTTTTTCAACTGATTCAGATAGGTTCCCAAATTGTTCTTCCATTGTTGTGAAGAATATATCTCCAAAAGTTAAACCTTTTAGATTTCTGTTTCTTAATTCTGAATTTAATAAGTTAGACATTAATTCTTCGTCATTTGCTAAAGAAATAATACTGTCTTGTATATCATCTACAGGTAATAAATCCAATTTTTTTCTAGACTCTGTTTGCTCTTTTCCATAAGCAGACACTGTTACAATTGCGGTAATATTACTTGTATATTTTTTTAATCCTTTTAATACTGTATTAAGACCGCTTCCTCCACCAATTACAACTACGTTAGGACCTTCGTGATAAATTTTCTTGTTAAAGATAAGTGATTTTACATTTCTTTCCTTGTTACCCTTGTCCATCCTATAGTCTGTATCTTCAATCAATATTTCCAATACTCTTTTTTGAGAATATACAAGTCCAATTACAATAAGTATAAACCCTACAACAAATAATGCTACTACCTTTCCTACTCCCACAAAAGAAATTGTATTTGCTACCATTAATTTTGAAACGCCAATACAAGCTAAAGCTATTCCTATAACAATAATAAGCATCCATCTTTTCATTTTTGCTTCATTTTTAAACCATTTAAAAAAACCTTTCATTATTTTAAGTTTCTCCTTTCAATATTTTAGTTTTTAAATTATTTCTATTTCTAATTGTATCTCTTCTCCTGTTTTCTCTTTTACAACCTTTTGTACATATTCTATTAATTTCAATATATCTGTTGCAGTAGCATCGTTTCTGTTTATAATAAATCCAGCGTGTTTTTCTGAAACTTGTGCTCCTCCTATTGAATATCCTTTTAATCCACATTCATCGATTAGTTTGGCTGTTATGTAATTAATTCCCCTTTTAAATGTACTTCCTGCACTTGGATATTCCAATGGTTGTTTTTCTTTTCTTTGTAATTGCAATTCGTTCATTTTGTTTGCTATTTCTTTTTCGTTACCTAATTCTAATTTTAGTTTGGCTTGTAATATAATAGCTTTTACTTGAGAAAAAATACTACTTCTATATGCAAATTTGCATTCATCATTTTTCTTTGTATGAATGTCTCCATTCAAATCCATATAAGTAACTTCTTGTACAATTTCTTTCATCTCGTTACCATAAGCCCCTGCATTCATTTTAATTGCTCCACCAATTGTTCCTGGTATTCCTGAAGCAAATTCAAATCCTGTTAAACTATTATTTAATAGTTTTTGAGCTAAAATGCTATTTTTTACACCGCTATCAACAATAACTTGCGTTCCATCTATTTTAATTTGTTGCATCTTTATTTGCATTATAATGCCTCTATAGCCTTCATCTTTTACCAAGATATTCGTTCCATTTCCTAATACAAAAAAAGGTACTTTATTTTCTTTTGACACATTTAGAACGCTTCTTATTTCTTCTATTGAATGAACTTTTACAAAAACATCTGCTTTTCCACCTGTTTTAAATGATGTATGTTCTTTCATTGGTTCATTCAAGAATATGTTTTCTTTCTTTATATTTCTTTCAAGTAGTTGAGTAGTAATATCCATTTATTCCCCCTTGAATATATATATGAATATTCTATCATTTTTTTTCCTATTTTACAATGAATTAAAATAAAAAAATGTAATATCTTGCAAGATATTACATTTTATCTATTATACGTGCATTAAAGCAACTGCAATTGAAAAATATATTAAAATAGAGCAAGTATCTACTATGGTTGTTATTAATGGTGCCGCCATAATTGCAGGATCAAGCTTTAATTTTTTAGCAAGCATTGGTAGAATACATCCTAAAAGTTTGGCAAGCGCTACTGTACAAATTAGCGTTACTCCTAAAACAATTGCTAATAATAAATTTTGATATTGTATTACAATTCTTATTCCATTACAAATAGCAAGTACAGTTCCAACAATTAGAGCAACTCTTAATTCTTTCCATATTGCTTTAAAGAAGTCTCGTAACCTTATTTCATCTATTGCCATACCTCTTATAATTAAAGTAGAACTCTGAGATCCACAATTTCCTCCTGTGTCCATTATCATAGGTATAAAAGATACCAAAATTGGAACAGCTGCAAATGCATTTTCATAATGAATAATAATTGTTCCTGTTATTGCAGAAGAAAGCATTAATAACAATAGCCATAAAATTCTATTTTTAGCGTGCTTAAACACAGATGTTTTAAAATAAGAATCTTCGGTAGGAGTCATTGCGGCCATTATTTCAAAGTCTTCTGTGTTTTCATCTTGTAAAACATCAATTGCATCATCTATTGTTATAATACCAACTAATCTATTTTCTTTATCAACAACAGGAAGTGCAACTACATCGTATTTATCAAATTGTTTTGCTACCTCTTCTTTATCATCTAAAGTGGAAACTGTAATTACATTTGTGTCCATTATTTCCTTAATTAACTTATCTTTATCTGCTAACAACAAATCTTTAACATCAACGGTTCCAATTATTTCTCTTCGAATGTCTAGCACATAACATTTATAAACAGTTTCTTTGTTTAATCCTATTTTTTTTATTTTCTCAAATGCCTTTTCAACAGTCATATTTATTTTTAGGTCGATAAACTCTGTAGTCATTATGCTTCCAGCAGAATCTGATGGATATTTTAAAAGCTCATTAATTGTTTCTCTATCTTCTTTATTAACAGATTTTAAAATACGTTTTACAACATTAGATGGCATTTCTTCTACTAAGTCTACCGTATCATCCATAAATAACTCATCTATTACAAGCTTTAACTCTTTATCTGTTAAACAATTTATTAATTTTTCTTGCAAATCTGGTTCCATATATGAAAAAACATCTGCTGCTTCATCTTTAGGCAATAATCTAAATAGTAATACCATATCTTCTTCTGATAATTCCTCAAATAACATTGAAATATCTTGACTATTTGTTTGTTCCATATATTTATATAAATTACTATATCTTTTATTTGCTAATAATTCTATTATTTGTTCTTTAATTTCTTCATCCATTGTACAATCATTCCTTTCCAATGCATAAAATTATTTATTGATTAAAGTTAGGTACATATTCCTCTTCATTTTCCCCTAAATCTTGCATATAACCATTCTGTATATTTAGAGCATATACATATTCTTCTATTTCTTTATATTCTTCCTTTGTTAATTTTCTATTTAATTCTTGAATGTTTTTTGCTTGGTAGCACGGGAAATATTGAGCCATAAGGCTTACATAAACATTTGAATCCATATTGCTATGTATCCAGTTTAAAACTTTTTTGGAATTTTCAATATAGTTAGGTAAAACCAAATGCCTTATAATTAACCCTTTTTGTATTAATCCATCATCGTTTAAAACTGGACTTCCAACCTGGCGATACATTTCTTGTATTGCTTTTGTGGCACATTCAAAATAATTTTTAATTCCCGAGAACTTAAGTGCAATTTCATTATCAAAATATTTTAAGTCTGGCAAGTAAACATCTATATATCCTTCTAAATCTTTAAGAGTTTGAACACTTTCATAACCATTAGAATTATAAATAATAGGTATATCTAAACCTTTTTCTTTTGCTATTTTAATTGCCTCTATAATTTGATAGGTATAAATTGTAGGAGTAACTAAATTAATGTTGTCTGCACCTTTTTGTTTTAATTCTAAAAACATATTTGCTAGTTCTTGAACTGTAATTTCTTTTCCTTTTCCCTCCCAGCTAATTTCATAATTTTGGCAAAATTTACATTTCATATTACAATGAGAAAAAAACACAGCTCCAGAACCATTTTTTCCACTAATACACGGCTCCTCGTAAAAATGCAGTGTTGCAAGTGCTACTTTTATTTTGTTATCTGCTCCACATAATCCCTTTTTTCCTTCTAATCTATTAACTTTACATTGATGTGGACATATTTTACATTTCTTTATTTCTTTCACTATTATTATCTCTTTTCTCTTTAAATGAATACACTTAGTATAACATATTTGAATAAAAAATACATCTATTGTGAAAAATTTATTTAAGGAAAAAACAAGCTGGTTATTTGAAACTTTAATATTGCATAGTTTGTAAGATTGTAATATAATATAGGGGAAATTCATACATAAAGGAAAGGAATGTTGAAAAATATGGAAATTGTAAAAAATTTGTTTTTAAAAATGGATGAATTTAATAATAAAGAAATTAGTATAGAAGGTTGGGTTAAAACAGTTAGAGATTCCAAAACATTTGGATTCATTGAATTAAACGATGGTAGTTACTTTAAAAATATTCAAATTGTTTTTGACGATTCTTTAGAAAATTTCAACGAAATTTGTAGATTACCTATTAGTTCTTCTATTTGTGTTACTGGTAAATTTATAAGAACAGAAGGCGCAAAACAACCTTTTGAAATTAGAGCAAGTAAAATAGAAATAGAATTTACAGCAGACTTAGATTACCCATTGCAAAAAAAGAGACACTCTTTTGAATATTTAAGAACAATAGCTCATCTAAGACCAAGAACAAATACTTTTAATGCAGTATTTAGAGTTCGTTCTGTTTTATCTTATGCTATTCACAAATTCTTTCAAGAGAGAGGTTTTGTATATGTTCATACTCCAATTATTACTTCAAGTGACTGTGAAGGCGCTGGAGAAATGTTCAACTTAAATACTTTTGATTTAAACAATTTGCCACGTACAGAAAATGGCGAAATTGATTATTCAAAAGATTTCTTTGGTAAGCCTGCTCATCTTACAGTAAGTGGTCAATTGAATGTAGAAACTTACGCTTTTGCATTTAGAAACGTTTATACATTTGGTCCTACATTTAGGTCTGAAAATTCAAATACAGTAAAGCACGCTTCAGAATTCTGGATGATTGAGCCAGAAATTTGTTTTGCAGATTTAAAAGATGATATGGATTTAGCAGAAGATATGGTAAAATATATTATTCAATATGTTTTAGATAACTGTCCTGAAGAAATGGAATTTTTCAATAATTTTATTGATAAAGGATTATTCGAAAAGTTGCATAATGTTTTACATTCAGATTTTGCAAGAATTTCATATACAGACGCTGTAAAAGAATTAGAAAAAAATAACGCAAACTTTGAATTTCCAGTTCATTGGGGAACCGACTTACAAACAGAGCACGAAAGATATTTGTGTGAAGTAATTTTCAAAAAACCTGTTTTTGTAACAGACTACCCTGCAGAAATAAAAGCCTTTTATATGAAACAAAATCCAGATGGAAAAACAGTTGCAGCAGCTGACCTCTTAGCACCTGGAATTGGAGAAATAATTGGTGGAAGTCAAAGAGAAGATAATTTAGAAATTCTTCAAAATAAAATTAAAGAGCTTGGAATGAATGAAGAAAATTACAACTGGTACTTAGATTTAAGAAAATATGGAAGTGTTAGACACGCAGGCTTTGGACTAGGTTTTGAAAGAATGATGATGTATTTGACTGGAATGCAAAATATTCGTGATGTTATACCATTCCCAAGAACACCAAAAAATTGTGAGTTTTAATAAATTACAATATAATTTACAAATTAGATAAAAAAGAAACCTCTTGCAAGGTTTCTTTTTTGGACTATGCTTCATCGTAACTGTATTGCACTTATTATAAAAACTAGCATACTCATAAAAACGAAAAAAAAGTCTGCGATAATTACAACTGAATCTGCAAATGGATTATCGCTTAACATTTTTACTACCAGTTTAACTGAATATGCAAGTCCTGCTATTGATGAGAATACGACTCTTAGTGTTAGCAAAATGGTATTTTTACCTACTAATGCTAAGATGATGTAGATTAAAAACGCTGCAATTCCTATTAAGTTACAATAAGTGCAAATAGTCTGTTTCTTTTTGTCCACATTTAGTTCCTCCTTAAATTTTTTGATGTTTATTGGTCTTTATGTAAAACTAAAAAGTAGAGGAATAACACCCCCGCACTAATTAGTGATAAAAGGGTAAATAATATAGAACATTGCCTATATTACTTTACATTATACACCATTTTTACATAAAAGTAAAGAAACTTCGTTTCTGGCACGTCCTTTTTACTTGTTTAATTCTCCTCTTAATACAAATTAATGTTGCAATTTTTAATTTATTATATACTTTTGATTTCTACTTTTCGGTTTTTCTGGTATGGTCATCTTAATTTTTTCTTGTTCTAATAATGGATTCAAATAATTATATATAAATGTTGGTCTATGTTTTAATTCAATATATTCCATTATCTCTTTTACACTTCTAGGTACTTTACAAAATTCTAAAATCAATTCTATTTTTTCTTCTTTCTTGTTCGGTTTATCTTGTTCGGTTATCTTGTTCGGTTTGTCTTGTTCGGTTTGTCCTAAATATTTCAAAACTTCTTTATCAAAATAAAAATTAATCCTTAAAAAATTTGGTAAAAATTCAAAAATTGATTTATCATAAACACTCATTATTCTTTCCATACCAGAGCCTAATTGTTCCACTAAATCTACATCTTTAAATACTCTCATTAATTCTTTATTTCTAGGTGCTGACACAGCATTGAAAAAATCTTCTTGTGTAATTTCTTGTGGTAATCCACCATAAGATGTTATTGTGAATCTATCTGAAAATATTTCAAAAACAGGCGGGATGCCACTTGAATAGTCATTATGAACCATAGCATTTATTATAGCTTCTTTTAATGCTGTAGCATCTACTAATGTCTTTTCTATTCTTTCTTTAGGTGTTATTTTAGCAGAACGTTTATTTTCAACTGTCATTTTGTCTATAACACTTTTAGTTGCTTTTATTAAAGAGCAATATCCAAATTCATAATTTTCTAATAAATCCACTTTGTTTGTTCCCGCATATCTTGCAACTTTTATAGACATTCCATTTTCATCTGCAAGTAAATATCCATTATAATTATACTTCCCATTTTCCATAACTAACTCTAAATTTCTTTCGAAATTATTTGTAATAGCATTTCCTTGTC
Source organism: uncultured Clostridia bacterium (assembly GCA_947594065.1). Lineage (GTDB taxonomy): Bacteria > Bacillota > Clostridia > TANB77 > CAG-508 > HGM13634. Next base: position 1,048 of record CANQDX010000018.1, on the reverse strand, counting down.
CTTCATAATAAATCTTCAATTGTTTAAATGTTAAGTCTTGTCTCGGCGATTCAATTTTGTTTAAGGAATTTCTTACTCTTTTTGCATATAATCAGTGTGGATTTATTTTTAATTTTTTCTATTGGTATAATATAAATTTCCATATTTTCTAACAAAATGAATACTTCATCTATATTAGTTTCTATCAATGTTTTATATGTTTTTCCATTTGTTCCACCGCAACTTTTTAAAGCAACCTGATAATTTCTTGATTTTCCTATGCAACTTGTTGATTTTATCTGCATTTGAACCATTTTGTTGCTGACAACGAAATGGTCAATATCAGTTATTTCAGAGTTTTGACAAGCTATCTTTGCTTTTTCAATTACTGCATCGAAATATCTCAAATCTTTATAACTTAAAACTTCCATTAATTCTCTAGCATACCAATATTCAATTCCATTTTCATCAATATGCTTAATATCTTCAAATGTTTTACTATTTGTCAATATATAAAATAAAAAAGATTCCACCTCTTATACGTAACAAAAAAGAAGAAAATTTTATTTTCTTCTTTCACTTGGTGGTTCGAGGTGGAATCGCCTAGCCGCGTCGGAAAAATAGTCCACCGGACTATTTTTGCCTTAGTTTCGGCCTAACTCTGTTAGCCAAAAACTAGGCAACCTCCTTTTCGATTCCACTCATCTCTATAAACTCTAAAAAAGCAATACTTTTTTTTGTATTGCTTCACTTGGTGGTTCGAGGTGGAATCGAACCACCGACACGAGGATTTTCAGTTTTCCAGTTTACTTGATATTTAACATTAAATATTGTTAATTAAAATTGGTTAAACTACTTCTATTTCAAGTGTTTTGAAAGATAATTTATCAAAAATATTTAAAAATAAACAAATATAAAAATGACACTTTTTATAGAAATTTTTTAGATATTTTTTAGATGTTTTTAGATTTACTATTGATAAAATTTTATTATTTCTATAACAGTTATTTTATGGAGGTTTAATTATGAAAAATGAAGAATTAAAAAAAGAAATTACAGATGAAAAAAC
>CANQDX010000017.1 GCA_947594065.1 uncultured Clostridia bacterium | reverse complement strand
GTTTTATTTATTTTTTATCTCTGTATTATTTTCATCTTTTAATTGCTTTGAACGACAGTCTGGTGTGTGTGTACGGTATCAACGGTTACAGCATTTTCTATTTTTTCTATCATTGCTTCTTTTCTCCTTCGTTTCTTCCTTTTTCTTTTCCATTTTATAAATCTTTTTAGAAAAAGTCAATACTTTGTACGAAAATAGTTTACTTTTGTATGGTCAAGTAGATGTAGGTAATTTTTATATTTTGCCTACATTAATTTTACACTTACAATTTAATTTTAATTCTACATAATTTCTTTTTCTATGATGTTTATGCTTTTTTATTTTAAAAAGTTGAATTTTATTTTTTTTTATGATAATATTATTGTATATTATTAAGCGGGAGGATTTTTATGGGAGATAGTCCAAAGAAAATAGAAATTGTTTCTGGTAGCGGAAAAGACTTGGACATTTCTGACGTATCAACACATCTTACCATTGCCAAGCCAAAAATAAAAGACGAGGAAGATAAGAAAAAAGAAATTGTTATTCCTCAAGTTAAAAAGAAAAATGAAACCAAAAAAGAGAACTAATTTTTAAAATTGGTTCTCTTTTTGGTAATATATATATTTATATTTATAATAATGTCTAAACAGCTTCTTCTACTTCATCTTTCTTTTCTACTGTTGCATTTTCATTATTTTCATTTACTACTTGTAAGCTTGCAATAGATACTTCATAAGCAACTCTTGGTTCTATTGTTCCATCTTCGTGTTTCTTTTCGTAATTTCTAGATTGAACTCTACCTACTATTTTTACTTCTGTTCCTGTTGGTAAGTTTTCACAAAATCTTGCGTTTCTTCCCCAAGCAATAGATGGAATATAGTCTGATTTGTTGTATGCTCTATTTACTGCAAGTAATATATCTGCAATTTCTCTTCCAAAAGGTGTTTGTCTATAAATTGGTGGTTTGCATATATAACCCATTAAAGTTACTTCATTTGAAGTTCTTTTAGTTTCTTCTAATTCTTCCTCTGTTAATTTGTCTTCTGTTAAAATGTCTTTTGCAAACACGGTTAAGATTAATTTGCTTTTTTCGTTTACATAGCTATTGTAAGATCTAAATTGTCCTTTTACAATAAGTTTGTTACCGATAGCTAATAAATCATCATTTATGATTCTTTCTGATGCTGTTACCGGTATAATATCGGTTGTATCGCTTAAGCGTGTTACCTCCATATCAAATATGTAGAATTTTTCTCCATAAGTTTCGTGACTAAATCTTTTTTCGCTTGTTACCTTTCCCACTAAGATTAAATGGTTATTATCTGAATAATTTGTATCCAATTTTATTCCTCCCTAATTTTTTTATCTTGTCTAATGTATTTTATTCATAATGCTATTTTTTATGCAAGCTTTCGTATCGCTACTCTTTAATTATACTACCTTTTTTTGGTTTTGTCTACATAAAAAGTTAAATTTGTTAAATTTTTCTTTAATTTTCAATAATTTCTTCGATTATTTTTTTTATAATGTATTTATTAGTATTGTATTTATTGGTATTTTTTATGATTATTTCTTGAGGTTGTATTAATTTATGATTTATACTTTTTATGATTCTTTGGGTGCATATTACAATATTTTCTTCTGTAACACTAGATACGGTAACTGTAGATTTATGGTTAAAGCCAAATGTAATAATATTTATTTCTTTATCTAGGTTTAATTCTAAATCGTTTATATTATCTTGAATTATTAAATATTCTGTTTTATTTATTGCTTTTTTTATATTTTCTTTATCTATTGCCATATCTTCTACTACTAGAATTTCAAATTTTTGATTTAATAATTCTTCTTTGTTTTTTATATTAAATGCTTTTATAATATGACTATTGTTTAATTCTTTTATGAAATCAATATTTTTACTTTTACTTATTAACCCAACAGATAGCATTCCATCACCCATATAATCATTATAGTCAATATTAAGTTTTTTATTCTTTTAATTGTTATTATTTAAAATATTATTAGAAGTATTTGCTGAGACTTTTAATAGGTCTACATCTTGATTTGGTATTATACTTGTTGAAAACAGAAATAGAAATAATACAATAAAAGATGCTGCAATATATGAAATTATTTTATTTTTGTTGAAAACATAAATCATAAAAAACCTCCTATTGATGCTATCATATTCATCAATAGAAGGTTTATTCGTAAATTTATAACAATTTTATTAATTTAGGTTAATCTTTTAGAATATTTTTTATTTACTTGTTGAGCCAAATCCTCCCATTCTTTCTCCTTCTGCTGTGTCTTCATCTACTGTATAATATTTTTGAAAGATGGCTTGTCCAATGGCTTCTCCTTTTTTTATTTCTACATCTACATCTTTTACATTAAAAAATGCAAACATTATGTGTCCATCGTTATCTGGATTGCCATAATAATCCTTGTCTATAATTCCAACACTATTTGCTAAAATTAAGCCTTTTTTCTTTGGATTAGAGCTTCTATTGCAAAGCATTAAGTATTCACCATCTTGCATATAGGCCTTTAAACCTGTTTTAATAAGAGTAGGTGCTTGTCCTGGTTTAAATGCAGGTACAACACAATCTTCGGCAACCTCTATATCATATCCAGCTGAATATTTTGTTTTTCTAATTGGTAAATGAATATCTTTGTCTTCAAATCCTTTGGCAATTTCAAATCCTCTAACTTTTTCCATTTTTCTACATCCCTTCTTATAAAACTTTTTATAAACTATGGTAGATTATATCACAGTTTTATTTTTTTGTATACCTAAATATTTATAAAAATGTCTCCTTTTATCATTTTTTGTAACTTTATTATAGAACCAACACATAATATATATTATAGATGCATTTAATTGGAGGATTTTTTTAAGAATGAATTTATATGAATTACCCTTGAATACTGTTGGTGTTGTAAATGATTTGAATTGTAATGGAAATATGAGAAGACGTTTATTAGATTTAGGTTTAGTAAAGGGAACAAAAATTGTTCCTGTTTTTAAGAGCCCTTCTGGAGACCCTATTGCTTATGAAATAAGAAAAACATTAATTGCTCTTCGAAAAGAAGATAGTAGCCTTATTAGTATAAAATAATTTTTTGGGCAAAAAGTTGCCATCTCTGACTTTTTTGCCCAATTTTGCAATAAATTATCGTTGTTCTTCTTGCGAATAAGTTAATTCTTCTGTTATGTATCTGTCTTTATATAAATCTTCTTTATCTAAACATTTTATACCAATATATTCTTCTAGTTTATATACCTTTTCTTCTTCTATTCCACTACATATACTTTGATCTGTGTACAATCCACGCATATATTGTTCATTTGCATAATAATGCAATCCATTCATATCTGATATATATTCTGGCCTATTTTGTTTTGGGAATATTGCTACATTATTTTTTTCTAGTAATAGCATATTAGAAATTGCCCTTGCTGTTCTTCCGTTTCCATCTGGAAATGGGTGAATTTGAATAAATCTAAAGTGTAATTTTGCTACTTCCTTTATATATTCTTGCTCTGTCATTTGATATGATGTTTCTAATAGATTTGCCATTTCCTGACTATATAATTCCATAGCTTTTGGTACATATTCTGTTCTCAATAATCCTACATCTTTTCCATCAAATCCTACATCTCTCGTTCTATAACCATTTTCTGCATAATATTCTTGCCTATGTCTGTTAATATTTTTATTAATACCTTTTATTTGTTCTTCCAATAATTTAGGATCTCTACTTGGTTCTATGCTTAATGATTGCAATGTACCTACTAAATTTGCATAAATATCTTTTAATTCTTTTAGTCCATCATTTGCGCTTGGCACAATTTGTAGTATATCTAATAAATTATAGGACATATTTTGCAACATACCATCATAGCCACTCTTTTTCTGTTGTCCAATTACTTGTATATTTGTTTCATTTAGTTCATTACTTATAACCATTTCTTTAATATAAGGATTTTCTAACAAATTATATACAAAGTATGTAGATGCATTTCTCATTTTTTCTTCATCTAAATCTGTATTTTCTCTTAAGAAATTATTGCATCTTTGTTGTAACTGCTGGCTTGTTATTTCTTTTCTATTTTTAAAACTGAAGATTCTTGATAGAAAATGTTTTTTTGATAATTTAGGATCTTGTTTACAAACAGAATTTAAATATGGAGTTAATATCTCTTTAATAAACTGCTCTTTTGTTTTTTCATTTTTATTTATTATGCTTAAAAAATTGTCAGGTAGTGGCTTTTCTACATCAATATATGGTATGCCTTCTTGCGATACTTTCTTATCTATTTTAACAGGTGTTAATATACCTTCTATGCCTTTTTTGGGTATACTTGTTAGCTCTCTTACTAAAGAATTTTTTATTGTATTCTTTTCTGATAGCAGTTGATAAATAATATCTCTAATATTATCTATAGATATACTGCTTTCATATTGCTTAGTAGTTCCATTGCTAAGTAAAACTTTTGATTTACATTCATTAGTTGCAATCTCTATTATTTTTTTAACTTCTTCATCATAATAATTATTGTTAAATAATGTAGGACATCCTTTTCCCTGATTTAATAAATTTAACAACTCTTTTGCTTTTTCTCTTATCATAATAATCTCCCAATAAGAATTTAGCACAGTGTGCTTCATTTGTCAATGAAATTATTAACAATGAACACAATTTAGTTTTCTTTACATATAATATTATATCTATTATATGAGGTGGTTTTATGGGACTTACATCTGATTCAACTGGAACAAATTTACTAAGTGATGACTTAGAAAAAATAAAGCAAAGCTGTGATTTTACAGTTGCTTTTGCAGGTAACCCTAATGTAGGCAAAAGCACTATTTTTAATGGATTAACTGGTATGCACCAACATACAGGCAATTGGCCTGGCAAAACTGTTTCTAATGCAAGTGGAGTATGCAATTATATGAATAAAAATTTTCTACTTATTGATATTCCTGGGACCTACTCTTTAATGTCTAATTCACAAGAAGAGGAAATTGCAAGAGATTACATTTGCTTTGGAAAGCCGGATGTTACTGTGGTTGTTACTGATGCGACTTGTTTAGAAAGAAATTTGAATTTGGTTTTTCAGACAATGGAAATTACTCAAAATGTGATTGTGTGTGTTAATTTACTTGATGAAGCAAAGAAGAAACATATTAATATCGATTTAAAGGCTTTAGAAGATTATTTAGGTGTTCCAGTTGTTGGTACAACAGCTAGAAACTCTTCTACTTTAAAAACATTATTAAATTGTATTTATAAGGTTTGTATTGGTAAAATAAAGTGTCATCCAAATCTTATTAAATATGAGCCTATTATTGAGGATGCTATTTTATCAATTCATACTGAAATTAATAAAATAGGCATTGAAAAATTTGCTTATATTCAACGATGGATTTGTCTTAAATTGCTAGATGGAGATGCCTCTATTCTAAAGTCAATTGAAAATTCATTATTGATTAATTTGCACACTGAAAATATTAATACTTGTTTAGATGATATTAATGAAAATTTTTTAAAAAATGATATTACGCCAGATACAATAAAAGATTCTGTTGTATCTAGTATTATGAGAAAATCTGAAGAGGTTGCAAAACTTGTTTGCTCTTTTCAAAATAAAGATTATAATTTAAGGAATAAAAAAATAGATAAGGTTTTAACTTCAAAAAAATATGGCATACCTATTATGCTTCTATTTTTAGGAATTATTTTTTGGATTACTATTGTTGGAGCAAATTACCCATCTAGTATGTTGTCTAACTTTTTTAACGTTGTTCAAGATAAATTATTTTATCTTTTTGGTGTATTACATATACCAAGTTTTATTTCAGAGCTGCTTATAAATGGAATGTATAAAACTGTGGCTTGGGTTGTAGCTGTTATGTTGCCACCTATGGCAATTTTCTTTCCACTGTTTACATTATTAGAAGATTTGGGATATTTACCTAGAATTGCTTTTAACTTAGATAACTATTTTAAAAGGGCTTGCACTTCTGGAAAGCAAGCATTAACAATGTGTATGGGATTTGGTTGTAATGCAGCTGGTGTTGTTGGCTCTAGAATTATTGATTCCCCTAGAGAAAGAATTATTTCTATGCTTACCAACGTGTTTGTACCTTGTAATCGGAAGATTTCCTCTTTTAATTACTATTGCAAGTATTTTTATAGGGAGTTATTTTGTAGGTGCTACTTCTTCTATTATTTCTACCTTGTGTGTGCTGGCAGTTGTAGTTTTAGGAATACTTTTGACTTTGCTTATTTCTAAAATTCTTTCTAAAACTGTATTAAAAGGTCTTCCTTCTTCTTTTATATTAGAACTTCCTCCATATAGGAAACCTCAAATTGGAAAAGTAATTGTAAGGTCACTGCTTGATAGAACTTTATTTGTGCTAGGAAGAGCAGTTTCCATTGCCGCGCCTGTGGGAATTGTAATATGGCTTTTTGCAAATATATCTGTTTGTGGTTCTTCTATTCTTTTTTATATTGCTCATTTTCTAGACCCATTTGCCAAACTTATGGGATTAGATGGCTATATTTTGGCTGCATTCATACTAGGTATTCCTGCAAATGAAATTGTTTTACCTATTATTTTAATGTCTTATTTAGCAACAGGTAGCTTAGTTGATATGGATAATACCTTCGCTATTGGAGAAGTTTTAAAACAAAATGGATGGACGTTGCTTACTGGAATTAATGTAATGCTATTTACTCTTTTACATTTTCCTTGTGGCACAACTTTAATGAGCATAAAGAAAGAAAGTGGAAGTACAAAATGGACACTTCTTGCCTTTTTCCTTCCAACAATATGTGGCATTATTTTATGTATGGTAACAACTGGGGTTTGGAATTTAATTAGTTTAATGATTTAATTATTATAAAATGAACAAGTGTGGGGAACCAAAAAGGGTATTACCCTTTTTGGTTCCCCACACTTGTTGTTTTTAAAATCAATGCTCGTGTTCGTGTCCTACCATTTCATAGTCTGCTTCTATTTCTTCTACTATTTCTTCTGGCTTTTTATTTCTTTCTAATTCTCTTATAAATCTCTCTTGCAATTTAGAAATGCTTTCACCAGTTTCATCTGATAACTCGTCCCAAGTTTTGTCTGTACCTGGTATTAGCGGATTTTCGCAGATTTCTATTGTTTCTTTTTTTCCATCTGCATTTTTCTTATCAATATATCCTTCATCTCCGTGTTCTTTATGTATTTGTGCTTCTTCATATTTTTCTTTTAATGCATCTTTTCCATTTCTAGAATCTACAAAGCGTTCATTTTCTGCATTCCAAACTGCTGGAACGTGCGTGTTTTCTAGTTGCTTTTCCACATTTTGTGTGCCTGATCTTATTTTTCTTCCAGCATTGACATCATTGTAATCCCCTAAACCATTTTTTTGTTCTAATGATATATATGAGTTTTTATCATTACTTTTTTTTGCCTTTAATCTAATCATTGTCCTATTTTCTTCTATTTGCACTTGTCCTCTATTTTCGTCTTCTTCAACCCTTATTGCATTATCTGACATCGGATTATTTCCAGTTGAACTATCAAACTCAAAATAATCATCTACATCTAAATCTTGAATTATATTTCCTTCATTATCTAGCATATACAGCGTGATATTTGAATAATCAACTTTATCTTCAGATGATACTGGATATGCAAATGCAAGTGTTTCTACTTGTGGTGGCAAACCAAAAGCCTGTTTAATTGTTTTCCAATAATCCATTTTAGCTTCATCTGGGTCAATTTTCTCTATAATATGAGTAGGCTTTATTTTTACTTGAGAATTGTCATCAGAATTTTCAGTTTTCTCTTTGTTATCTTTATCTGTTTCTTTTTCCTTTTCCTTTTTTTCTTCTAATTCATTTAGATCTTTTATTTCTAGCTTTTCATCTTGCTGTTCTTTTGGCTTTTTCTTATTTTCTTCTGCTTTATCTACTACATCTTTGATAGGTTCTGGTGATTCGTATTCTCTTATTAGTTCTGTAAAATCTATCTCTTGTCCATTTAAATAATATACTTGCTCTACATAGCCCGTTTTATTTTCTTTATCTGCTACCTCTATTACGTGTAAGTCAAAGCTTTCTAAAGTGCCTGTTTCTCTTCTTACAAGATTTACTTTTCCATAATATTTTACGTTTTTAACTTCATAATTCTCATAGCCAGGCTTTGTTTCTAAATCCATTTTTGCTTTTTGCCTTAATTCTCTTAACTGTTTTAATACTTCTTCATCATTTTTATTCATACTATCTCTCCTATCAAATCATAATCTTTTACATCTATTATTTTACATTTAATAAAATGATTTATCAAGTCTTTTTTATCTTTATTCTTTATATAAATTACTCCATCCATTTCTGGAACATCCATTTTTGTTCTTCCTATTAAATATTTTTTATCAAACGTACTACTTTCAACTAATACTTCGCATTCTTTTCCAATTTGCGCTTTTAGCTTGTCTCTTGAGATTTCCTGTTGTAATTTCATTATTTTATTGTATCTTGCTTTTTTTGTGTTACCGTGTATTTGGTTTGGCAATTTTTCTGCTGGAGTTCCATCTTCTTTTGAATATATGAACACTCCTAACTTATCAAATTTTGTATCTTGTACAAATTCATATAGTTTTTGAAAATCCTCCACTGCTTCTCCTGGAAACCCAACAATCAATGATGTTCTTAACACAACATCTGGAATTTCTTTTCTAATTTTAATAATTAATTTTTTAATGCTTTCTTCATTGCTTTTTCGATTCATTCTTTTCAATACATAATTTGAAATGTGTTGCAATGGTATATCAAAATATTTGCATATTTTATCATTTTCTTTTACTTCTTGAATTAATTCATCTGTTATTGTTTCTGGGTATGCATATAGAAATCTAATCCACCTAATTCCGTCTATTTGAGATATTTTCCTTAGTAACTCTGCAAGTTTGGGCTCTCCATACAAATCTATTCCATATTTAGTTGTATCTTGTGCAATTACTATAATTTCCTCATAGCCTTTTTCTGCCAAATGTTTTGTTTCAGCTATAATATCTTCTATTGTTCTGCTTTTTAATGGACCTCTTATATACGGAATTGCGCAATAAGTACATCTATTACTACAGCCTTCTGCTATTCTTAAGTATGCAGTTTTATTACCAGTTGTAATAACTCTATCTATGTAATTTTCTAAACGGTTATAATCTTGTTTTCCATTATATCCTTTCATTTCTAGTACTTCTTCTAGCTTTTGTGCAATATTATCATATTCAGAAAATTTAATAAACAAATCTACTTCTGGCAAAGCTTTTTCTAGTTGCTCTTTGTATCTTTCTACCAAGCATCCCATTGCAATTAAAACTTTACATTTTTTCTTTTTATATTCTGCCATTTCTAAAATTGTGTTAATTGCTTCTTCTTTGGCAGATTCAATAAAGCCACAAGTATTAATTACAATAATGTCTGCTTGTTTTGGATCGTTTACAATTGTATAATTTTTGTTTTTGAATATTCCAATTGTTATTTCTGTATCTACTAAATTTTTACTACATCCAAGTGATATAAATCCTACGTTCATTTTTTCCTCCCACTTTATTTTAACATATTTTTTTGTATTAGAAAATAGTTTTAGAAAAATTGTAATTTGCATTATAAAATGAAATATGATATTATTGTACAAATAAAATAAGAAATGAGGTATAAAATATGAGTGAATTATTAGTTTTCGGACATAAAAGTCCTGACACAGATTCTATTATGTCTTCTTTAGTAATGGCTGATTTAGAAAAATTTTTAGGAAATGATACTACAATTGCCTGCAGATTAGGTGAAATAAATAAAGAAACTACCTATGCTTTAAATTATTTTAAGGTTGAAGTTCCACAGTTTATTGAAAGTATTAGCGAAGGTACAAAGGTTATTTTAGTAGATCACAATGAATTTACGCAAAGTGCTAACGGAATTGAAAAAGCAAAAATTATGAAAGTGGTTGACCATCATAGAATTTGTAATTTTCAAACAACTGAACCTTTATTTTATATGGCTGAGCCTGTTGGTTGTACTTGCACTATTCTTTATGAACTATATGTAATGAATAATATAGAAATTAAACCTACTATTGCTGGATTAATGCTTAGTGCTATTATTTCTGATACTTTACTTTTAAAGTCACCAACAACAACAATAAAAGATATAAAAGCAGTAGAAGAATTAGCTAAGATTGCAAATATCGATTACAGAGTTTATGGATTAGAAATGCTAAAAGCTGGCACAGATTTATCTGATTATACTGCAGAAGAATTGATTAATTTGGATGCTAAATTAGTGGATATGAATGGAAATAATGTTAAAATTGCACAAGTTAACACAGTAGCTATAGAAGATGTATTAAAATATCAAACTGATATAGAAAAAGCTATCAATAAAATAATAGAAGAAGAAAATTTAGATTTATTTATGTTTATCATAACTGATATTGTAAATAGTAATTCAGAGGCAATAGTTTTGGGTAAAAGAACAGATATGGTGGAAAAAGCTTATAATGTTAAATTAGAAAATAATAAGGCTTTTCTTCCAGGAGTTGTTTCAAGAAAAAAACAAGTTTTACCAGTTTTACAAGAAAATGCTTAAATTGTATAAATACTTAAAATAGAGTGTCCTAAAATATGACTATACAAGCAAAAATTCCAGTGAAAAATCACTGGAATTTTTGTATTCCTATTTTATATTTATCATTTTTATTATTGTAAAATAACAAAGTATTTATGGTATGTTTTTTATTTTCTTTTTTTGTATTCTAATAATTTAGCATTATATAAATTATGTTGTGTTGTATTAGTACTAGCAAATTTTTTAAATTCCATATAATGGCTTGTTACAACATTTTTAATGCTTTCAATATTTTCCTTGTTAAATTCAGCTAGTTCTTTAATGCTGTTTAATTTTTTGTTGTTTTCATCCAAGCCTTCTTCTACACTGGTTAGTCTGTTTTCAACATTAGTTAGCCTTTCTTTTACACCGGTCATCTCATTTTCCACATTAGTTAGTCTTTCCTTTACACCAGTCATCTCGTTTTCCACATTAGTTAGTCTTTCCTTTACACCAGTCATCTCATTTTCCACATTGGTTAACCTTTCTTTTACACCGGTTATCTCATTTTCCACATTGGTTAACCTATTTTCAACATTAGTTAACCTTTCTTTTACTTCAACTATGTCTTTTTTTAAAATAGACATATCACCTCGTAGCCATTGTAATTCAGTTAAAATTAAATTTGATATTTCATTATCCATACCAAAACCTCCTTAGAAAAAATTAAAGTTAGAATAAAATATTTTATAATTGATTCAAAAATAGGAAAATACCTATCAATATAAAGATATAAATTAAAACTTTAAAATAAGTATAGTACATTGTTGTTATATTGTCAATACATTTTTTCATAAAATATTTCGACATATTTTTCCATTTTCTAACAAAAAAGGAACGATTTAATTTCGTTCCTTTTATTTTTATTCAACAGGATAAACACTTACTTGTTTTTTGTCTTTACCTAATCTTTCAAATTTAACCTTTCCGTCTACTAATGCATATAGTGTATCGTCACTGCCTTTTCCAACATTAGTTCCTGGATGCATTTTAGTTCCTCTTTGTCTCATTAATATGTTTCCAGCAAGTACAAATTGACCATCAGCTCTTTTTACGCCAAGACGCTTTGACTCACTGTCTCTACCGTTTTTTACACTACCTTGCCCTTTTTTATGTGCCATTACTAATACACTCCTTTCAAGTTTCGAGTTTTCTATATTACGTTTTTATTAAGCTTCTACTTTTTCTGTTTTAGTTTCTGCTGTTTTCTTTGTTGTAGTTTTTTTAGTTGTTGTAGCCTTAGCTGATGCTTCTGCTACTTTCTCTTCTTCTACATTTTCAGTTTTAGCTGTTGGAAGTTTAATAGCTGTAATTTCTACTTTAGTATATGGTTGTCTGTGACCTTGTTTTCTTTTATAATTTTTCTTTGCCTTATATTTGAAAACAACAATTTTTCTGCCTTTACCGTGAGCTATTACTTTTCCTTCTACTTTAATACCTTTTACATAAGGAGTTCCTACTTCTATTTTTCCTTCATCAGATAATAAAACAACTTTGTCAAAATTTACTTTTTTACCTTCTTCTTCTTTTAATTTTTCGAAAAATACTACATCTCCTTTAGTTACTTTGTATTGCTTTCCACAGCTTTCGATTACTGCGTACATACGAAAGCACCTCCCTTTTTTGTATACTCGCTAACCTTAAACTTTAGGTATCTAAACTAAATTAGACTTTTTGTACCTTGAATTATGCGGTTACAGTTTGTTATTATAACATAAAAATATGCAGTTTGTCAACCATCTTTTTATAAAAACTCAAAAATGTATTATATAGTAACTAAAAGCAAATTAAAAACAAGTCTTGCTAGGCAAAATTTAGTTATAAACTGAAAGCGTACTGGTGTACATTGAAAATTTATAACTAATTTTTAACAACGCAAGACGAAGTTTTTAATTTGCTTTTTCTTAGTTCATATAATCTCTAAGTTTTTTGCTTCTACTAGGATGTCTTAATTTTCTTAATGCTTTTGCTTCTATTTGTCTTATTCTTTCACGCGTTACATCAAATTCTTTTCCTACCTCTTCAAGTGTTCTTGCTTTTCCATCTTCTAATCCAAATCTTAATTTTAATACTTTAGCTTCTCTTGGTGTTAATGTATTCATTACATCTTCTAATTGCTCTTTTAGTAAGGTATAAGCAGCAGCATCTTGTGGAGCAGGTGAATCATCATCTTGTATAAAATCTCCTAGATGGCTATCGTCTTCTTCTCCTATTGGAGTTTCAAGAGAAACCGGATCTTGAGCAATCTTTTGAATTTCCATTACTCTTTCTACTGGCATTTCCAATTCCTCTGCAATTTCTTCTGGACTAGGCTCTCTACCTAATCTTTGTAATAACAATCTTGATGTACGAATTAATTTATTGATTGTTTCTACCATATGAACTGGAATTCTAATAGTTCTTGCTTGATCTGCGATTGCTCTTGTAATAGCTTGTCTAATCCACCAAGTTGCATAGGTACTAAATTTGTATCCTTTAGTATAATCAAATTTTTCTACCGCCTTAATTAGTCCCATATTTCCTTCTTGTATTAGGTCTAAGAATAACATTCCTCTTCCAACATATTTCTTTGCTATGCTTACAACTAATCTTAAATTTGATTCAGATAATTTTTTCTTTGCTTCCTCATCACCTTTTAGAACTTTTTCTGCTAATTCTAGCTCTTCATCAAAAGAAAGAAGTGGTATTTTTCCAATTTCTCTTAAATACATTCTTACAGGATCATCTACATTCATTCCCTCAATATTATTTAAGTTTAGATTTTGTATATTTTCTACTTCCTCTATTTCTATGTCTTCTAAATCTTCTACATCTGGCTCTTCATCAAAATCATCTTTTAATATATCTACTCCCATTTCTTCAAATTGGTCAAAAACTTTATCTATTTGTTCTGGGTTAATACTATCTAATTTAGTTGCAAGTTCAGCATAAGTCATATTTCCATCTTTTGCTTTTTCCACAATATCTTTTACTTCATCTTTTATTGTTTCATCTGATTTTTCTTTTTTATCTTCTTCTTTTTCATTTTTTATATTTTCTGTATTTTCTACATTTACTATTTCTTCTACATTTTCAGATGAAACAACATTTTCTTCTTTTTTCTTTCTTCCCATTATTTAATTTTCCCTCCTACTTAAATCTTGCAAGCTTTAAAATAATACTGTTTAATTCATTTTCAAGGCTTGTTCTTTCTTCTTGAGTTAAATTATTTGTTTCCAATTGTTCTAGGATTTCATTTCTTCTGTCTATATTTCTTTCTTTTTCATAAATATTAATTATGTCTAAAATTGCTTTTTGTGTATCTTGAATGTTATAATCATCAGCCATAATAGCTGTTATTTGTTTCAGCTCTTGTTCGTCTTGCAAGTTATCTAAAATATTACTAATATTACTATTTCCTTTTTCAAATTCCTCATACAATTTTTTTAATAATTGTCGATTAGCATCATACTTGAATTGCTTTTCTGTTACAACATTCTTTATCTTTTCATACGCATTTAAACCTTCTGTTAATAGAATGGCTAAAACCATATTTTCTCTTTTTATAACAGCTTCTGAAATTTTATTTTCATTTTGACGATTTCTTATTGATGTAGTTACTTTTCTCTCTAATACTTTCTCACCTGTTGAATTTGAGTATTGTAATTTATTTGTTTGTGCATAAATAGCTTCTTTTGAGACATTATATTCTTTAGAAATTCTTTCAATATATATTTCTTTTTCGATATTATTATCTACTTTAGATAATATTTTTGATACTTCATTTAAGAATTTTATTTTGTCACTAGCGGTATCTGTTGTTATTGATTTTTTTAGCATTTTTACTTTAAATTCTACAAGAGATATTGCTTTATCTACACATAAATTGAATCTTCCGCTTCCATTTTTTAATACATATTCATCTGGATCTTTCACATTTGGATCATCTAATTGTAGAATTCTTACGTCGTAACCTAAATTTTGTAAAATTTCTAACCCTCTCATTGTAGCAGCTTGTCCAGCGGCATCAGAGTCATAGGAAATTATAATTTTGTTAGCATATCTTCTAAGTAATCTACCTTGTGCTTCTGTAAGAGCAGTTCCTAATGATGCCACCACATTGGTTATGCCACGTTGATAAAGGGAAATAGCATCCATATATCCCTCTACAATTACAATTTTATCCATTGGATTTTTTTTCGCAACATTTAATCCAAATAAATTTCTGCCCTTACTATATACGATGTTTTCTGGTGAATTTATATACTTAGGCTTTGAATCATCTAACACTCTTCCACCAAAAGCAATTACTTTATCTCTAACATCTTTTATAGGAATCATAAATCTTCTTCTGAATCTATCCACATAAGTTCCATCATTGTTTTTTATGACTAAACTAGAGGCAAGAATTTCTTCTTCTTGATAACCTTTGCTTACTAATTCTTTGTACAATTCGTTATATTTTCCTGCATAACCAATAGAAAATGTTTTTAATGTTTTGTTGTCTAACTTTCTTTTTTTAACATAATCCTGTGCTAATTTTGATGTAGGTTTATATAGGTTTTCGTGATAAAATTGTGCTGCAATTTCGTTTATTTCATATACTTTTGTTTTTAAAAGTTGCTTTTTTACATCATCACCGCTATTTAAGGTTGGTAATGGAATACCTGCTCTATCCGCTAATGTTTGTACACTTTCTATGAAATTTATATTTTCAATTTTACTTATAAAATGAAATACATTTCCACCTGCACCACATCCAAAACAGTGAAATATTTGCTTATCTGGTGAAACAGAAAAAGAAGGCGACTTTTCTTTATGAAATGGACATAGCCCAAAGTAGTTTCTACCGCTTCTTTTTAATAATACATACTGAGAAATAATATCTACTATATCGTTACTGCTTCTGACTTCTTCAATTAATTCATCACTGTATCGTACCATTTTTATAAACCTTTCTTTAATATATTATACTATTCGACAGATATTTTCCAAATCCTTCTTTATGTACACTTTATACATCAAAAAAGAAAGAGCCTTTACATCTCTTTCTTCATATACTTTAGTTTTCTTCATTAAATGGAATAAATTTGCTTACTACATTGCTTAAAGGTGATTCCTCATCTACCCTATATTCTTTAAAAGATTGATTAATCTTATTGTCTACTATGCTTTCCATTTCTTCATAAGATGAACGTTCTGCCAATACTAATTCGCTTACTAAGATTTGTTTTGCATTAATTAGCATTTTTTTCTCACCTGTAGATAATCCCTTTTCTTTTTGTTTAAAGCTTAAGTTTCTAACGACATCTGCGACCTCATATATGTCTCCACTTTTCATTTTTTCCATATTATCTCTATATCTTTTATTCCAGTTCATAGACATTTCTGTTTCGTCTTCTTCTAATATTTCAAAAACTTTTTCAGCAGATGTTTTATCTATTATATTTCTAACACCTATTTGCTCTGCCTTATTTGTTGGAACCATTACTTTTACTTCTCCTGGCATTTCTAAAATATAATATGATTGTTTCTCTCCTAAAATATCTTTTTCTTCTATTGCATTTATTTTCCCTGCGCCGTGCATTGGGTAAACGATAAAATCTCCTACATTAAACATGTAAAATACTCCTTTCAAAAGACATAGTTTAGGAATAAAAAAATAAGACTCTCCTAATATGTGCCATTTTCTTATGAATAAGAATCATATCTTTTTTTCGCTTCCAACTGTATTAATTATACTACAATTTTTGGAAAAAGTCAAAAGATTTGGAAAAAAATTTTTTAGAAAAAAATCAGACTTTCAATATACAAAAGCCTGATTTTATAGAATCTTTTTCTAAAATAATTCAATTCATTTGAAATTTCTAAGTAGTCACTTTTACGAATTTATTTTTTCCGAATTGAAGTACAATTGGCTCTGTTATTTTTGCTGATAGCCCTATATCTTCAACTGTTTTTCCATTTAGTTTTACACCTTTTCCTTGTATCATTCTTTTGGCTTCTCCTTTAGATTGAGCCAAGCCCGCTTTTAATAATAATTCTGTTATTACAATCTCTTTTTCTTCTATTTTTACTTCTTTTAAATTTTCTGGAGCGCCACCGCTTGCAACACTTTTGTATCTTTCTTCTGCCCTACTTATTGCATCTTCTCCATTATACAATTTTATAATTTCTTTTGCATATACCCTATGTGCTTCTACTATATCTTTTTCTAATAATTTCTTAACCTCGTCTAAATCTAAATCTGTTGTTAAATTGAAATAATCGAATAAAACATCATCTGGTATTTTCATTGCTTTTTCGTACATTACTTCTGGTGCTTCGTCTATTCCAATATAGTTTCCTAAAGACTTACTCATTTTTTCTTTTCCATCTAATCCTACTAGTAATGGGAATGTCATAACAATTTGTGGTTCTTGATTATAATCTTTTTGTAATTCTCTTCCAACTAATAAGTTAAATGTTTGATCAGTTCCACCAATTTCAATATCTGCGTTTAATGCAACTGAATCATAGCCTTGCATTAAAGGATATAATAATTCGTGCATACTTAAAGGTAAGTTATTTTCATATCTATTTTTAAAGTCATCTCTTTCTAGTATTCTTGCAACAGTATATTTACTAGTTAAACTAATTACATCTCCAAAATTCATTTTGGATAACCACTCAGAATTATATCTTACTTTTGTTTTATCTTTATCTAATATTTTAGTTACTTGCTTAAAATAGCTTTCTCCTGATTTTCTAGTTTCCTCGTAAGTTAAAGCTGGTCTTGTTTTGCTTTTTCCAGATGGATCACCTATCATTGCTGTATAATCTCCTATTACAAAAACAACCTCGTGACCTAGTTCTTGGAATTTTTTTAATGCTCTTAATACAACAGTGTGGCCTAAATGCAAATCTGGTCTACTTGGATCTGCACCAAGTTTTATAGTAAGTTTTTTTCCACTTTTCATCATTTTATCTAAGTCTTCTTCAGAAAAGATTTGTACTGCTCTTCTTTTAATTAATTCTAAATTGTCCATAATTTCCCTCTTTCTTGATAGCATAATAGCATACTTTCACTTAAAACGCAATAAATTTGTCAAATAAATTTGACAAATTTATTAATATATAAATATATGCTATATAGCCTTTTCTTCGTTTTGTGTGCGTCTTCCAACATATTTAGTTCTGTTTTTTCTAAGTTTTTCTTTTCTTTGTTGTATTGAATATGCACTTAAAAGAACATCTGCATATTTCTTAGCTAGCTTCCCATTTATTTCTTCTAAAGAAAAACTGTCAACCATTGAGGTTCCATTTGTTTCTATTAACTGTTCACATACATTTGAATTTGATTTATTTAATATTCTACTTTTGAAAAAATCAAACAATTCATCACTTTTATATATTTTGTTTGTTTTAAATCCAGAAATTCCAACAAATCCTCTTTTATATGCAGATTCAGCATTCTTTTCGTCTTTTATAACAAAATAAAAGCTTTGTGCAACTTGTGCAAGTAATCCAACTCTATATTGATTTTTATGATTATCGGCCCAATTTAGATGAAAGAAATAATTATCTTTTTCTTTATTCATATTCTAATTCTCCTTTGCTTTTTAATTTATGTAGAAATCTGTTCTTTTCACGTAATTTAGTGTATAACACATCTACATCTATATTCATATTTTCTTTCCTTAACTGTTCAATGATTGTTGGTATCCTTTTTTCAAATATATCCGAAAATCCTTCAAAATATTCTGGATAGTTTTTAAAGATATAATTTACTAACTTTTCCCCATTACTTCCTATATTAGTCTTTCCTTTGTCTTCTCCAACTGTTATATAACTACCATTCCACATCATTGGTTTACGAAATATATCTTTTTTTAGCATATCTATTAATGTGCTAGAATGATCAAAAACGGCTAAATCATAATAATTTGTTTTTTTATTTCTTACAAGAGCCCAATTAAATGCGTGTCTATCGCCATTATTAGTTACACTATCTAATAAAAGAACATAAATAATAGCTTTTTCTACTTGTTCATAATTTTGAGAATTTGATAATTGAAGTTTTACGCATTCAAGAATTTCATCAAGACTGAAAATATCCTTTTTTTGTTTAATTTCTTCTCTTTCAAATTTATTAAAAAGCGTATCTCTTATATGAATCATATCTTCTTTATCGTTATCCATTAATCTATAACTGATAATTCCATCGTGATTTGGTTCTTCTTCTACTACATCTATTTTTGCCACTCTTACAATTCCGGTCTAGTATTTCTCTTCCTATTATGCTCCAAGCTCTTTCAGCATACGCAGCTAATGGATTATCATAATCATATTCTTTATGCAGTCCGATTCCCTTATAACTTAGATTTCCGTTTTTAACTGAATATACATATCCCCATATTGGATTTGAACTACTTTTTCCTATAGTATCCTGCTGTAACTCTTTAAAAAGTAAGTCTGTTTTTTGAGGATTATTTATAAAATCAGTTATATCTCCATCATTTTGTTTAATAATAGTAATTTTCTTTTTCAACTTTATATCTCCATTTTTTTATTTTACATAATCATTATACTACATTTTTACATATTTTTCAAATTATATTTAAAAAAAGAAAGTAGATTTATTTTTCTACTTTCCTTTTGATATTAAATTTCTTTGTATTTTTCTTGTTTATCATAGCTTGTATGTAATAATTCGTGGGCTTTATGTCCGCCTGGTTCTCCTAAATAATCTTTGTATATTTTTTGCAAAATTGGATTTTCGTGAGATTTTCTAATAGTGCTTTTTTCATCTGCTGTATATAAGCTATCTGCTCTTTTCTTTCTAATATCAATAGTTGCTCTTTCTTTTGAAGAATGTATTGGTTGTCCTCCACCCATTACACATCCTCCAGGGCACGCCATAATCTCTACGAATTGATAATCTGCAGTTCCTGCTCTTACTTCATCCATTATTTTTTTCGCATTTGAAAGTCCTGATGCAACAGCTACTTTTATTTCTTTTCCAGCAAGTTTTACGCTTGCTTTTTTTATTCCTTCTTTTCCTCTTACATCATTAAAGTCTAATTTCTCTAGTTTTTCTCCTGTTACTACTTCTGCAACTGTTCTTAATGCTGCCTCCATAACACCACCGGTTGTACCAAAAATAGCTCCAGCTCCTGTTGCTTCTCCCATTGGGTTATCAAATGTTTCATCTTCTAAAGATGTAAAGTCAATACGAGCTTGTTTAATCATTCTTGCAAGTTCTCTTGTTGTAATAACTGCATCTACATCTGGGTATCCTGTTCCAGCCATATCATCTCTTGTAATCTCATATTTTTTAGCAACACAAGGCATAACAGATACAACAAATATTTTAGATGGATCAATATTATTTTTTTCTGCAAAGTAAGATTTAATAATAGCTCCAAACATTGTATGTGGTGATTTACAACTTGATAAGTGTGCTAATTGATCTGGATAATTTTTTTCACAGTAATTAATCCATCCTGGACTACAAGAAGTTATCATAGGAAGAACTCCATTATTATTTAGTCTTTCAATAAATTCTGTTCCTTCTTCCATAATAGTAAAATCTGCACCAGTATTGGTATCAAATACTTTATTAAATCCTAATCTTTTTAAAGCTGAAACCATTTTTCCAGTAACATTCGTACCTATTTCCATTCCAAACTCTTCACCTAAAGCAACCCTTACTGCTGGTGCTGTTTGAACTACAACGTATTTATCATCATCTCTTAATGCTTTCCATACTTCTTCTGTAGAATCTTTTTCTGTTAATGCTCCTACTGGACAAGCCTCAATACATTGACCACATAGAACACAGTTAACATCTGCTAAACTTTTTTCTCCAACTGTTGAAATACAAGATTCAAAACCTCTATTAATACAAGCAATTGCTCCAATACCTTGTACATTTTTACAAGTTGCAACACATCTTCTGCACAATACACATTTATTGAAATTTCTAACAATAGAAGCAGACTTCTCGTCTATATCGTGACTTTGTACCTTTCCATTATATTTTATTCCTGTAACTCCAAACTCTTCTGCCAATCTTTGCAATTCACAATTTCCATTTCTAACACAAGTTAAGCAATCTCTTTGATGGTTAGACAATATTAAATCCAAAACCGTTTTTCTTGCCTCTATAATAGCAGGAGTATTTGTTTTTACTATCATACCTTCTTCTGCTTTTTGAATACAAGATGTTGCAAATCCTCTTCTACCTTCAACTTCAACTAAGCACATTCTGCAATCGCCTATTTCGTTAATTTCTTTTAAGAAGCATAAAGTAGGAATATCTATATTTGCTTTTCTTGCTGCTTCTAATATAGTAGCTCCTTTTTCTACTTCTACTTGCTTACCATCAATAGTTAAGCAAATTTTTTCTTTATTCTCTGACATAATTTAATTCTCCTTTCAGGATTTTATTATTTATTATTTATTAAGCAAATCAAAATGATTATTATATTTTCTGTTATAAGTCGAAGCAAGATACCTCTTTTCATTCGACTATTACGAAGTTTTTCATTTGCTTATCGCCTTAAATGGGCACTTTTCAACACACGCCCCACACTTAATACAAACGCTTGGGTCAATCTTATGTGGTGATTTAGTCTCACCTGTAATTGCATTTACTGGGCATTGTCTTTTACAAATTCCACAACCCTTACATTTTTCTGGGTCAATTGTAACTTTTGCTAGTGCCTTACACTCTCCTGCTGGGCATTTTTTATCTTTAATATGAGCTATATATTCGTCTTTGAAATACTTTATAGTAGATAAAACTGGGTTTGGAGCTGTTTGACCAAGTCCGCAAACAGAAGCCTTTTTAATATTATTTGCTAAATCTTCAAGGTTCTGTAAGTCTTCCATTGTTCCGCTTCCCTTTGTTATCTTTTCCAATATTTCAAGCATTCTTCTTGTTCCGATTCTACAAGGTGTGCATTTTCCACAAGACTCATCTACTGTAAATCCTAAATAGAATTTTGCTAAATTAACCATACATTTAGTATCGTCCATAACAATTAACCCACCTGAACCCATCATAGAACCAATAGCTCCTAATGATTCATAATCAATCGGTGTATCTAAGTGCTGTGCAGGAATACATCCACCTGAAGGTCCACCTGTTTGAGCTGCTTTAAAATTATGTCCGTTTGGAATACCTCCACCAATATCAAATACAATTTCTCTTAAAGTAGTTCCCATTGGCACTTCTACTAGACCAATGTTAACAACATTTCCACCTAAAGCAAATACTTTTGTTCCTTTAGATGTTTCTGTTCCAATACTTGAATACCATTTAGCACCATTCAATATTATTTTTGTAATGTTTGCATAAGTTTCTACGTTATTAATTAAAGTTGGTTTTTGCCATAAGCCTGCATTTGCTGGAAATGGTGGTTTTAATCTTGGTTGACCACGTCTACCTTCGATTGACTCTAAAAGTGCTGTTTCTTCACCACATACAAATGCTCCTGCTCCTAGTCTTATTTCTAGGTCAAAGCTAAAATTTGTTCCCCAAATATTTTTTCCTAATATGCCATAATCTTTTGCTTGATCAATTGCTTTTTGAAATCTTTTTACTGCAATTGGATATTCTGCTCTTACATAAATATATCCTTTACTTGCTCCAACAGCATATCCAGCAATCATCATTGCTTCAATAACACAGTGTGGATCTCCCTCTAAGATACTTCTGTCCATAAATGCTCCTGGGTCTCCTTCGTCTGCATTACATACAACATATTTTTGGTCTCCTTCTGCCATTTTCGTAAACATCCATTTTTTACCTGTTGGGAAACCTGCTCCACCTCTACCTCTTAAACCAGAGTCTGTTACTTCTTTAATTACATCATCTTGACTCATAGAAGTAAGCACTTTTTCTAATGCTTTATATCCATCAAAAGCTATGTATTCGTCTATGTTTTCTGGGTCAATTACACCGCAGTTTTTAAGTGCAATTCTTTTTTGTTTTTTATAGAAGTTTAATTCATCTAATCTATCTACTAGCTTTTCGTCTACATCCTTGCAAAGAAGTCTTTCTACTTTCTTTCCTTCTATAATATGAGTATTTATAATTTCTTCGCAATCTTCTGGTTTTACCATAGCATAGAAGGTATCTTCTGGTCTAATAATAACGATTGGGCCTTTTGCACAAAGTCCAAAACAACCTGTTTGAATTACTCTTACATTTTCAATATTTTTTTCTTTTAATATTTTTCTAAAGTTTTCAATTATTTGAGGTGATTTTGAAGAGGTACATCCTGTTCCTCTACAAACTAAAATATGTTTTTCTTTTGTAGATGCTTTTAAATTTACTCTTAGGTCTAATTCTTTTCTTTTTTCTTCTCTTATTTTCTTTATCTCAACTAAAGTTTTCATTTTTACCTCCTACTCTCTATTTTTATATTCTTCAATTACTTTTTTCATTAATTCAGGAGTAGCCTTTCCATAAACTTCGTCATTTACTGTAAATACTGGAGCAAGACCACAAGCACCAATACATCTTGTTGCCTCTAATGAGAATTTTCCATCTGCAGTTGTTTCTCCTTCTTTTATTTTTAATGCTTCCTTTGCAGTATCTAATAATTTCTCTGATCCTTTTACAAAGCAAGCTGTTCCTAAGCACACAGCAACATTATATTTTCCTTTTGGTTTTAATGTAAATCTAGAATAGAAAGTGATAACTCCATAAATTTCTGCCATTTCCATATCTAGATATTTTGAAATAGCCTCTTGTGCTTTCATTGGCACATATCCGTAATATTCCTGTACTTCATTTAATATTTGAATTAAATTACTTTTGTCTTGTTCATATTTGTTTAGAATCTCTTCTAATTTTGGGTCTTTTCCACCACATTCGCATTTACAAGTTTCGCTCATATTTTTCACATTCCTTCCTTTCAAAACTCAACTCTATTTTACCAAATCTTTCGATAATATTCAACAATATTTTGATAAAAATACGAATTTACCATAAATTACTATAATACTTATATTTGCTTATTTTAAAGTTACATCTTGTACAATATATGTTATGTTTTTGATTTTTATTATAAATGAATATTTCATTATCTACAAAACTGTGTTTCTAAAAATTTTACTTGTTTTAAAGGAAAACTTCGAAAATCGTTTGACAAATATAAAAAATAATGCTATACTAATAATAGCTTAAGCAGAAAGTCAAATGAAGATGACAATATGTACGAAGGTGTGAATGTCGGTTCACATCTTTTTTATATAAAAAGCAATCGACCACAATGACCGATTGCGACGTGGCTGGGGTACTGTGATTCGAACACAGGAAATGTCGGAGTCAGAGTCCGATGCCTTACCGCTTGGCGATACCCCAATATATTTGAATCTAATAAATAATAACACAATTTTTAATGAAAATCTATACTTCCGTTAAAAATTGTGTTATTTATTTTAATATTTTAATGTATTTAATTCTTGTTCATATTCATTATAGTTTGGTACATATTTGCTTAAAATTGAAAAAAATCCTTTTGTATGTGTTTTGTATTTTAAATGGCAAAATTCGTGTAGTACTATATATTTTATTGTTTCTCTATTATATTTTACAATGTCAGGATTTATTTGTATAATTCCTTCTTGTGTACATTCTGCTATTTTTTCATTCATTCTAACAATTTTATAATCTTCAGGTGCAAATCCTAATAATTTTCTAACTTCTTCCATTGCTATTTCTATTTCTTTTTGTGCAACTAAATCATATAATTTTTCAATTAATTTTACCAATATCTCATCACGATTTAATTTTTTATACTTGTTTGGTAAGCATATTTTAATATCTTTTCCTTCCACTGTTAAGGTTGGTTTTTTTAAATTTTTATAATTTATAATAACCTTGCAGTCTTCTCCTAAAAGCCTAACAATTTCGTTTCTAATATATTTATTTTCTTGCGCTATTTCATATTCTTTTAATTTATTTAATATCCACTGTTTCTTTTCTTCTATTATTTCTTGAATTTGATTGTTTGTATAATACCAAGGGGCTTTTACCACTACTTCTCCATTTTGCACTGCTAAATAAAGCTCATTAGTAAAATTTTTATTAACTGTATATGCTATTATATTTTTCATTTATTAGTCCCCCTTATGTTTTTATTTTTAGAACCTCTGTTCGTTTATTATTATACGAACATTTTTTTGTTTTGTCAATACTTTTTTATAAAAAAATGCAAAAAAATGTTTGCATCTTATTTCCTATGTAATAAAATAATACACCCAAAAATATTAGATTTTGTCTAACATTTTGGGTGTACTTTAAATTTGTTCAATTTTACTTGAGAATTTTTGCTCAGTTTTATTATACAATTTACACTTATTTTAAACACCACTTTTTTTATATTTTTTCTGACGGGAGACCAGGAGGCCTCCTCGTCAGCTTTTAGTTTGCTTTACTTAATTGATGCATATGAGCTGCAGTTGTATCTGTTTCACCTTGCTCATTAATCCCATCCGCCTTATCTCCAGTACATTGAGTAATCTTTATATCAGATCCTAGAGAAACTGCGGGGCGAAGGTAGTAGCTGTAGTAGTACGCGGAGCCAACAGAGTAGAACAAGCCGATACCGTTAAGGTCAGCGTTGCTCACATAGCGCAAGCCGAAGTACGCATACTCAGAGCGGCAGTCGACAAAGCGCGAAGCCAACCAATAGTATGTATTAGTTCCAAATATCATTTTATAAAATTCTTCATTTTTATATAAGTCTTTTGTGTTGTCAGAGGAACTAAAATAGTAATATGTTTGAGTACAAGTTAAATTAGAGGATGCAGTATCACTTTCTTTACTAGTAGCTGCTTCTTCGTTTTGTCTTACTGGCTTTGTTTTTAATTCATCTTCTGTTGTATAAAATGGTATACTTCCACCTATTCCATCTTCTCTTACTTTTTCACTATCTATTCCTGAACCATTTTCTTCTGCATAAATTACTGGGTATTGTAAATTACTTGTATAGGTTTTTGGATTTCCATATGTTACATCAGAAGTTTTATATCCATTTCTTTTTGTTTCAGCTTTTTCATTAAATCCAGCTTCTACATCTTCTATATTTAGACTTCTCGCTGTTACTCCTAATTCTGTATTGCTATACAATTTTGCACATATATCATTTAATATATATACTCCGTTATTGTATCCTTTTGCATTTTTAAAATAAACTGTTTTATTATTGGTTGGCTTATCACTTATAAGTGTTAAGCATCCATTTCCATCTACTCCTAATACTCTCCATTTTAATTCGGTTTGCGTTGTTAAAGTAGTTGAATTATTATTTGTACTTCCAGTATAGTCTTCTCCTAATTTACTACTTTCATAAGTTGATGATTCTGGTTTTGGTGTGTAATTTACGTAATCTCCTATTTTTAAGGTTACTCCTCCTTTTGTTACTTCACTTCCATCTGCGCTTAATTTCCAAGTTTCTTTAAGCGATTGCCCTGTTATAGAATCATTTAACCTCTCTAACATCTCTTCTTCCTCTGCTGCAGCTTCTTCCCATTTATCTCTTGCATTTTTTGCGTGTGCTAGTATTCCATCTCCTGTTACTGCACGAATGGCTACCACTGCTAAAATTAGTAATACAATTATTGTTATAATTAAGGCAATTAATGTAATACCCTTTTGTCCTTTGTTTTTTCTTTGTGTTAGGTTTTGTTTTTTCATCTTTTCTTTTTTCCTCCCCTTAAA
>CANQDX010000016.1 GCA_947594065.1 uncultured Clostridia bacterium | reverse complement strand
AACTTCACGAGAGTTCGTTTCTGCTAACAGCCTATAATTTGTCGGTCCCCACCCATAACTTGCTCGAAAATTTTAATAAATCACCTCGCGCTACTCTACTAAAATAAGTAAATACACAGACAAGTTTTCAATGATTATTTTTGTATAACAAATAATGCATAAAAGCTATGTTTGCGCTTGCAGTTGCAATTTCATTCTTATTTAACATTTGAATTGCTTCTTCTAATGGGATTTCAATTACTCTTATCTCTTCGTCCTCATCTAAATGTTGTTTTGTTTTTCTTAAATGTGTTGCCAAATAAATTTGAATTTTTTCATCTGAATAACCTACTGTTTGATAATATTCTCTTAAAAATTCAATTTTATCTGCTAAATAGCCTGTCTCTTCTTCTAATTCTCTGATTGCCGCTTTTGAAGGCTCTTCCCCGCTTTCAATCATACCTGCTGGTAAATCTAAAATTACTTTTCCTATTGGAGTTCTTGGTTCTTGTACCATTATTACTTTGTTATCTTCTGTAATTGGTAAAATAATAATAGCATTACCTGCTTTGACGTGCTCTCGATGGATGATTTTCTCCCCATCTAAATATTCAATTTCTTCTACTTTTAGTCTTTTTCCCTGATAAACAACTTTTTTACTAATTTCTTTATAAGGTAAATCTTTAAAATATGGGTTATTCATTGTTTGCATTTCTTCCTTTCATTATCATTTTAAATATTTTGCTCGGACAGGAGTGTCCCCGATGGGGTCAAATGGACCTTTTTTGCTACGTCCCCAATAGGGTCATTTTTTCTTTTACTAATTTTAGGTCTTTCCAAAAATCTATCTTTTTTGAATCATCTCTTAAAAGTGCTGCTGGATGGAATGTTGGCATATACCAAATTCCTTTATTTTCTATCCAGTTTCCTCTTGCATTGGTAATGCTATGCTCATCTCCTAATATATTTTTAAGTGCTACGCTACCTAATAGCACAATAATTTTAGGTTGAACAAGCATTACTTGATTTCTTAAATAATCCATACAAGCAATTGCTTCTTCTTTTTCTGGATTTCTATTTTGTGGTGGCCTACATTTTACAATATTTGCAATATATACTTTTTCTCTTTCTATTTCAAGAGCATCAAATGCTTTGTTCATTAATTGTCCTGCTTTTCCTACAAACGGCTCTCCTTGAATATCTTCGTCTGCTCCTGGACCTTCTCCAATGAACATTAAGTCTGCATTTTTATTTCCTGTTCCAAATACAATATTTGTTCTTCCTTGATACAATTTACATTTTTTACAGTTTTCAATACTTCTTTCTAATTCTTCCCACGTATCGTACATAACTTACTCCATTTCTTACCTTATTATATCACACAATTTTCTAATAATATAATTTTCCTATCTTGACTTGTATCTATTTTAGCTTTACAGCCAATTGGAATTACTGTTTTTCTTTCACAATGTCCAAAATTGTTAGATTTAATTATTGGAAAATTATACTTATTATCTAAAACATCTAATAATATTTTTTCTAATGAAATTTGAGATTCGTGTTCATAATTTCCAACCCAAATTCCTTTTATTTTATCAAAAACTCCATTTTGTTTCATATAATATAAATTGTTATTTACTAAATTAGGATTAGATTCATAACCTAGTTCTTCTAAAAACATAATTTTATCTTGAAAGTCTAAATGATATTTCCCACTAACCAATTTTGTAGTTAAACTTAAATTTCCACCAACTAGAACTCCTTCTGCTACTCCTTCCTGAATCGTTTCATACTTATCTTCTTTGGTTCCTAATTCTAAATTTCCGTCTTGAAATCTTTTCAAAATCTCTTTAAAGCTGTAATCTGTTTCCCAAGATGATAAGGATTTAAAAGTTGCTCCATTAAAAGTAACCAGACCTGTTTTAGCATAAATTGCATTTAAAATAGAGGTAATATCACTAAAGCCACACAGAATTTTAGGATTCTTTTTTATAGTTTCATAATCAATATAGTCAAAGGTTGTATTGCTATCTTCACCGCCTTTAACGCAAATAATGGCTTTTACATCTTTATCTGCAAACATACAATTAATATCTTCTGCTTTTTGTTTTGCATTTGCACCATAACCTAATGAGTTTGTTCTTGCATAAGTGCCAAATTTAATTTTATAACCTAATTTTTCAAATAACTGAGAAGATTTTTGAATGTATTCTTCATCGTCTTTTAAAATAATATTGGCTGGGGCAATTATTCCGATTGTATCACCTGGTTTTATTTTATTAGATAACATATTTTCCTCCTTGCTTAAATTACCTAATGCAGAATATGATTTTCATATATTAAATCAATTCAATGATTGATACACTTCTGCCAGATTGCTCTTTTTCTGCTCTAAATGAATGGCAAATGTCACTGTTGCAAACAGTGCAGATATTGCTATCTATAATATTTTCTTCTTTTAGTCCGGCTTTTTTTAAGATTTGTTTGTTTATTTCAGTTGTATCGATAAAATATTTCTCATCTTCTGGTTGATAGGTAATAATTTCTTCTATGTTACTTAAGTTTTTGAATTCCTTGTAAAATAAATCTTTTACGTCTTTTTCTACTTCAAAATGACATTTCCTAATATGAGGACCAATGCAACAAATTATATTTTTAGGCTCACATCCATACTCTTTTTGCATTTTTTCTACTGTTCTTACACCAATTGACTGCAATGTTCCCTTCCATCCAGAGTGAGTATTTGCAATTACATTTTCTACTGGATCATAAAATAAAAGTGGTGTGCAATCTGCAAAACCGAGCATTAATACTTTGTTTTTTTCCTTAGTAACTAAGCCGTCTACATTATCGAACTTTTGAATGTAAATTCCTTCATCACCATTTTCTATTTTTTCTACTCTGTCTGTATGTGTTTGTTTTGGTCTGCATATATTTTTTACATCAAAATTAAACTCTTCTCCTAATGTTCTAAAATTACTTTGAACCTCTTTTCTTTTTCCTTCATAAGTAGCATTAGAAGCAAAATCTAGTGGTTTTAATGTAAAACAATGTACCACATTTTTATATTCTAATAACTTTCTAAATTGAATATACTCTAACCCATCTTTTTTTACATAAATTACATTTTCATTTGATAAATCTTTCATTTTTATCACCCTTTACAAATAAATCACTGGAACCAAACCTATTTTACCGAATTATTCTTTTAAAGAATTTAACACTTCTTCTTTTTTCAAATTAGGCACATAATAGTAATCATTATGTTGCAATTTACTATCAAATCCGCATATTGATTTAAAGCTACAAAAATCGCAAGCAGTTCTTTTATTCTTTAATGAATATGTTGGTTTTTGCGTAATATCGCCACTAGTCATTTCTTTTGCAATTTGTCCAATTACTTTTTCTATTCTCTTTTCTAGCGCCTTAAAATCTTCTTTTTCCAAAATGCTTGGCTTGTTTTTACTTACCATTCCTTCTTTATCAATATACGCCGGAATAATAGTAGAATTTCCAGTTGTTAAACTATTATCCATCATTTTTACAACTTCAACATCTCCTAATATTAATCCATTCATTTTGAAATTGTTACGAATTTCTTGTTCTAGTTCTTCTTCAGATAAATGTTTATTTTTCACTTTAAGCACTGGTTCAATTAAATTAAAGTATAATACTCCTGCAATATCTGCATTTTCTTGTTTTGCTACAGCATCTAAATAGGTTAATAATTGTATTTGAATTCCAGCTACTACTTCATTTAAGTCAATATTTTTTACAGAAGATTTATAGTCTATAATCCTAATATATTTTCCCTTTTCACTTTCTGCAATATCTACTCTATCTATTTTTCCGATAATTTCTAGATTTTTATTGTTTTCTAATTTTATTTCAATTGGTTGGTATTTTTTTCCTTCGCCAAATTCTATTTCAGTTCCTAACACTTTAAAATCGCTAAGCTTTAGAGTGTTTACAATATATTTAATTGCTCTTATAATTGTCTTTTTTAATCTTTTAGAAAGTACAACATATTTGGGAACACTTTGGAAAATATAGTTTTGTTTTAATGCTAATTTTTGATTTACAATTTCCTCCACTAATTTTTCTATTTCTTCTTCTGAAATTTCCTTTACATTTTTATTTTTTTCATTTAAACTTTCGAAAAAGCAATCAATA
This sequence comes from uncultured Clostridia bacterium, assembly GCA_947594065.1. GTDB lineage: Bacteria > Bacillota > Clostridia > TANB77 > CAG-508 > HGM13634. The sequence continues at coordinate 22,950 of CANQDX010000016.1, read as the reverse complement.
ACATCGTGCATAAGTGTACCTGTATCTAGCTTTTCCAGTTTTAATTCTATTTTATCAGACAAGCGCAATCCATATTTTAAATAATATGAAAACGGACATCTTCTAAAACTTTCTAATTTAGATATACTGGTTTTAATGTTATCTCCATAAAGCTTTTGCAAGTTTTCTTTTTCTATCTTTTTAGGAAGATTCGTATAACTAAAGCCTTCTATAGATTTTGCCAATTTCTCATTATATAGTGTATCTTTTTTGTATAATTCATAAACTTCAAACCAAATTGGGTCGATTTGCTCCCCATTAAGATATTTTCTTATATTAATTAATAACTCGTCAAATGTAATTTCTTTAGAAGAAATAAAAGTTCTTTGTGTAATCATATCACTTTCTTCTTTTAATTGCGGAAAAATCTTTTTTATTTTATTAATTAAAATAGACCTTCTTAAGCCCTTTCCATCTGTATCTGACGCATCATAAGAAATATATAGCTTTTCTTCTGCAACAGTAAAGGCCTTGTAAATATTAAAATTCTCATCATAAATTTGCTCTTTAGTTGTTTTTGCAAGTTCTATTCCATTTTCTTTTAAATATTCTCTTTCATCATCATTTATATAGCCTTCATCTTTATTCACACTTGGAAATTTTCCATCATTTAGGCCTATTATAAATATAATCTTTTTCTTGGAAGTTCTAGTTCTATCTACATCTCCTACAATCACTTCATCTAGTGTTGCTGGTATTTTTCCAAGAGAAGAATGATTTAACCCCACTTTTAATAATGCTATATAATTTTCAAAGCTAATTTTTTCTTCTCCTAATACAACAACTAATTCATCTAATATTTCTATTAGTAAATCCCAAGTTGTATTATATATATTAGCTAAATCGATTTTTCCAGCTTTATTTAATTCATTTATTTTATATAATAAAATCTCCTTGGTATTATTTTCTTCTAAAAATAGATATAAAGACTGGGTAATATCTTTTACAGTTTTATTTTTTCCTAGTTCTTCTTTAAACTTTAAAAGAGGATTAACTATTTTCTTTCTAATATCATTTAACCTTATTATCTCTTCTTCCTCTTCTGTTATAGCTTGCCATTCTGTTGAAAATTTTTTTAAGCCTGTTATTCCATATTTCTTACAGTATCTTTCAAATAAATAAATATCTTCATAATTAATTTGAGGCAAGAATCCTGTTTTTACATAATTCAAAACTGCTTCCATATTCCAGCTTTGTGCAAAAATATCTAGAATTGCTATTACATATTTTACTAATATATTTTGATTTAACTCTTTCTTTTCATCTATGAAAACAGGAATATTATATTTCTGAAAAATTGTTTTTATAAGACTAGCATATTCTGCAGGCTCTTTTGTAATAATAGAAATATCTTGATAACGATAGCCTTTTTCGCTGACTGTTTCTATTATAATTTTAGCCATATTTTCTATTTCTGAATAAGGATTATTAGCAAGAAATAATTGAATATTATTACATTTATTTTTGTATTGATTTGTTTGAATTTTATACAAATTTTCTTCTAAATGTTTTAATTCATCATTTTTAAATCTATATCTTTCTTTTAATTCTATTGGCTTGTCTATTAAAATTTGATTGCTTTCAGCTAAATTTTTTATTTTTTGTACTGTTTTTTTGTTAGGATAAAAAAGATCTTTGTCTTTGTCTAAACTATTTTCTATTAGTGAATCTGTACATACTGTAACATTTACCTGTTTAGCTACTTTTAGCAATTCTTCTATAATACTATATTCTTGCTTTGTAAATCCAACAAATTCATCTATAAATATATAAGAATTTTTAAATAATTCGCTTTGTGCCACCTTATCTTTTATCAAGGTTAATAAATCATCATCATCTAAATAATGGTCCTTTATTTCTTTTTGGAAATCACTATATAATATACGAATATCTGTTAGCTTTCGCCTAATATACTCATCCTGTATTTTTTCTGTTTTTTCTTCTAATAACTGAGTAGTAATATTATTCTTTTTTAATTCTGTTATCATTCTAGTCATCAAGTCTAGATTTTTATCAGTTTTTCCAAGAAAATTCAAATTTTCTTTCTGCTTTTCAATAATATTTGCAAGAAGCATTGCTTTTCCACATTTACTAATAGGTTTATTGATAATTCCTCCTACTTCGTTCATAAGACGATATGCCATACGTTCAAATGTAATAACTTCTGCATTCATTACTGCTTTTTTTTCCAAAGTTTCCATTAACTTTTTTTCTGCAGTAAAAGAAAATTGTTCTGGTGTAATAATATATATTTTTTTCTTTTCTTTAATTAATTGTTTTATTAGTTCAAAACAAAACGTTGTTTTCCCTGTTCCGCTCTTTCCATAAATAAATCTTAAACTCATTTTATTCACCATTTATATTGTAACACAAAAAAAGTGGCTATGCCACTTTTTTGTTTCTTTTTAAAGATTTATTTCATCTTCACTGTCTGTTTGTTCTGGACTCTCCGGATTATCAATATCTGTAATTTCTTCTTTAAGATTTTCGTGAAGCTTATTTAAAGCTGCTGCTCCTTCTTTTCCATATTTTTCAGGATTTACATATACTGGTCCAATTTTATATTGATCCATTTTATTTGTATTTTCAGTTTCTTGCTCATCTTGTATTATTGGTTCATCCTTCTCTTCTCTTTTTGGATTTTTTTCTGCTAATCTATCTCTCGTTAAATATGTAATTCTTTTCTTCATACTACCAAATGCTCTTTTTAATAATCCGTCTTTTTCTACACTAATTGTTTTCTTATTTTTCTTTGTAGCAGCTTTTGCTATTTTATTTAGATTCTTTATTTGTTTATAATCTAGATTTGAATCATATATACCAGTTAAATCATAAGAAATTTTTAAATTATGACCTACTATATTATTCTTTAATGAATCTAAATACATTGCAATTTGTTCATTTGCATCATCATTATTTTCGAATACATTAGCAATCAAGGATACTATATTTGGATCAATTGCTTCAATTATTGAATCTACATCATAATCAGTATAACCCGTAATTAAATACATAGCTCTATCTATCTGTTTTTTTCGATAATCCACAACAGGTTCATCTTCTTTTTCCCATTCAACTTCCTTATATTCTCCGTGATCTAGTTGATATGTCATTGTATTTTTTAAAGGATTGATTTTTATTCCAGTAAGTTTGTGCTCACTTTTTGGGCTTCCTGGCAAAGGTCTTCCTGTTTCTTTAACTCTCATAAAGTCTATTTTATTATTTTTATTTCTCATTGGTCTTGAATTTAAATTATCATCTGCATTAAGTGGTATATATTCTATAGTTTTTACCTTTTGTTTTGTTACCTCTGACTTTGGCTCATTTGGCTCTGCCACTTTTGGTTGTGGTTCTACTGGTTCTGTTACCTTTGGTTGTGGTTCTGCTGGTTCTGTTACCTTTGGTTGTGGTTCTACTGGTTCTGTTACCTTTGGTTGCGGTTCTGCTGGTTCTGTTACTTTTTGTTGTGGTTCTACTGATTCTGTTATTTCTGGTTTTACATCTTCATTCAATTCTGCCATATATTTTTGTAATTCTTCAAAGTCTTCTTGTATTGCAGCTTTCTGATTATTTAATCTTGTTATTTGTGCTTTTCTCGCTCTAATTTCATTAAGATATTTTTTGCTTTTTTCGTCAGCTAATTTATAAACGTCTTTGTCTAATCCTTCTATACCTAAAATAGAAATGTGCTTATTAGCTATGTTTCTTCTTTCTTCTATTTGACTTTCTATTTCAGCAATTTTAGCATCTCTTTGTTCTATTTCACCTTGAATGTCTTTTCCTTTTTGCTCTAATTCTAAAATGAAATTCTTTTTTACAGTATCTCTTTTTTCTCTTAATATCTGAACTCTTATTTTTTGCTCTCTAATTTGTTTAATTTGTTCTATTAATTCTTTTCTTGATGCATAATCTTTTGTTTCATCAAATTGTTTAAGTAATTCTCCTTCTAAATCATTTGAATACACTCTTGTTGTTGATGGTTCTCTTAAATCTATAATAGCACCTTCTATATCTTCCATATAGTTTGTATTCATAATTTCTGATTCTTCAATATGAACATCTTCTAATCTTTTCATAAGTGTTTCTTTTAATTCTTCTATGTTTATTTGTTCCATAAAAAAACCTCCAATTTTTTTCACATAAATCTATTATAGCACATTTTTAAAGCTTTTTCAACATAAATGCGTATATTTGCTAAATTTTAATCATTTTGTTATATGATTGTAATATTTTTCCAAATCTAAAAGTGCCCTATTAGCATACCTTTGATACTTTATTTTTTTATCTCTTATTTTTTCATCCATTTCAGGCAATATGCCAAAATTAGCATTCATTGGTTGGAAATTGGAATTTTCTGTAGATACATAATTTGCTAATGCTCCAATTACAGTAGTTTTTGGAAAAACATTTAAATCTTTTTTTAGAAAAAAATTTAAAGCATTAATTCCTGCAACTAATCCTGAAGAAATAGACTCCACATATCCTTCTACACCTGCTATTTGTCCTGCAAAGAAAATATTTGGATTATTTTTTAATTGATAAGTTGGTAATAATAATTTACTTGAATTGATATAGGTATTTCTATGCATTACACCGTATTTCACAAATTCTGCATTTTCTAGACCTGGTATAGAAGAAAAAATTCTTTTTTGTTCTCCGAATTTTAGATTTGTTTGAAATCCCACCATATTATAAAGGCTTCCTGCACTATTATCTTGTCTTAACTGAACCACTGAATATGGTCTTTTGCAAGTTCTTGGGTCATCAAATCCTACTGGTTTTAATGGTCCAAATCTTAAAGTGTCTTTTCCTCTTTTGGCCATAATTTCTATTGGCATACAACCTTCAAAAATTTCTCGTTTCTCAAAAGAATGTAAATTAACAACTTCTGCATTTACAAGTTCCTCTACAAAATTTTCATACTCTTTTTCATTCATTGGAAGATTAATATAATCTTGCTTTTCTTTCTGCTGGCGATTTTTCCATTCTTCAATTTCTTCTTCTTTTTTCTTTTCTTGACTATATCTATCTCCATAAAATGCAATATCAAAATTAATGCTGTCTTTAGAAATAATAGGAGCAGCTGCATCATAGAAATGCAATTTTTTTTCTCCTGTAAGTTTTTGAATTTGCTGAGATAATTTTTCTGAAGTTAATGGACCTGTTGCAATAATTGTTATTTCATCATCAGTTAATAGAAGCTTTTCTCCTGTATATTCCTGACGAATAATTTCTATATTAGAATCTTCTTCTATTGCTTTTGAAACCATTGCAGAAAACTCTTCTCTATCTACTGCTAATGCCTGACCTGCAGGCACTTTTGTTTTGTCTGCACATTTTATTAACAAAGAATCTAGCTTTCTTAATTCTTCTTTTAATAAACCACACGCATTGGTCAATAAATTAGATTTGAACGAATTACTACATACAATTTCTGCCAAGTTTTTATTTGTATGTGCTGGTGAAAATTGAATAGGTTTCATTTCATAAAGTTTTACTTTTATTCCTCTTTTTGCTATTTGGTAAGCTGCTTCACATCCTGCTAATCCTCCACCAATTACATTAATATAATCCTTCATTTATTCCCTTTCTTAAATATTATTCTTCAAATAGCTCTAGTATATCTTCTTGAGATAATTTATTAATAAATTTCACATCTGTACTAAGCATATTATCAATCAATTCTTTTTTTCTTTGTTGCAAATCGTATATTTTCTCTTCTATTGAATTTTTGGTGATTAACTTATACACTTGTACTTTTTTAGTTTGACCTATTCTATGAGTCCTATCAGTTGCCTGATTTTCTACAGATAGATTCCACCAAGGATCATAGTGAATGACCATATCAGCAGATGTTAAATTAACTCCTGTACCTCCTGCTTTTAAAGAAATTAAAAACACTTTTATTGTATCACCAGTATTAAATTTTTCTATTAAATCAAATCTGTCCTTTACATTTGTTTTTCCTGTTAGCTTTAGATAAGGTATTCCCTCTTTTTTTAAACAATCCTCTATAATTTCAAACATAGAAGTATAACCTGAAAATAGTAATATTTTATGTCCGCTTTGAATTCCATCTTTTACAAGTTCAACACATTGATTTAACTTTCCGCTTCCATCTTTGTAATTTGATATAAATAATGATGGATGACAACAAATTTGTCTTAATCTTGTTAAAAGGGCCAATATTTTTATTCTACTTTGTTCAAATCCTTTATATTCTAATTCTTCGTGTAATTCATTTCTGGCTTGTGATAAATAAGATAAGTAAATTTTCCTTTGCTCTTCTAGCATTTCATTATTTAATATAATATTTGTTTTATCAGGTAATTCTTTTAATACTTCCTTTTTAGTTCTTCTTAATATAAATGGTTCAATAATCTTTTTTAATTTTTCTAAGCATACAGTATCATTTTCTCTTGTAATAGGCATTTCATAATTCTTTTTAAATCTTTTGTAACTAAACAAATAATCTGGCATAATAAAATCGAAAATAGACCAAAGCTCACTTAAGGAATTTTCCATAGGCGTTCCTGTTAATGCATATTTAGTTTGAGCCTTTAATCTTTTTATAGATTTAGAATTTTGAGTATTATTATTTTTAATATACTGAGCTTCGTCTGCAATAATATATCTAAATGTGTAATCTAATAATTCATATTCTTCAATGTCTCTTTTTAATAAATCATAAGATGTAATAACTAAATCATAGTTTTTAATTTGCTTTATTTTCTCTTCTCTTTCCTCTTGATTGCCATTAACAACAAGAATTTTTAAATCATTTGTAAATTTTTCAGCCTCGTTTTTCCAATTTAAAGTTAATGAACTTGGTGCAACAACCAATGATGTTATATTTTTTCTTTCTATCTGTTTTGTACGCAAAAGAACAGCCAATATTTGAATTGTTTTACCCAATCCCATATCGTCCGCCAAAATTCCACCTAGCTTATATTTATCAAGCATATTAAGCCATTTACAACCAATTTTTTGATAATCTCTTAAAGTATTTTCTAAACATTGTGGAATATAATCTGTTTGTTTTTGCAAGTTTGTACCTTCCACCATTTCCTGATATTCGTCGTTTACTGTTACTTCTACATTACTGTTTTCTTTTAATAACTTATTTAAGTACAATGTTCTATTAACTGGCAAATATACTTTTTCTTCTAGGTTCTTAACTGTAAGATCTAGTCCCTCCATTAAATCGCTTAAAAATGCAACATCTTTATTATCTTCTAAATTAACAAAACTGCCATCTCTCAATCTATGGTATTTTTTATTTAATTTATATTTTTGTAGAACTTCTCTTATTTCTTTTTTATCAATTGGAAGACTTTCAAAATCTATTTCTAATAAGTTGTTATTTACTTTAACCCCTATAGATGTTCTATCGGTCTTTTTTGCTCTTTTTCCATTAAAATTCTCTGTTGTATATACTTCAGAAATTTTTATATAATCTTCTAAATCTTCTTCTATAAAATGATAAATTACATCATCTTGATTAATTATAAATCTTTTATTTTTTTCATCCAATAAAAAGCCAGATTTAATTAATTTATTAAGGTAAATAGATTCTTCTAGCACATTTCTATTTACTTGAACTTTGGCCTGTGTATCTATTGGATTAAACTCTACTTCGTCATAGCAAAATTTTAAATCTGCTATTAAATAATTTCGATTATCAAAGTCTAAAAATAACTTTGCTTTTAATGTTTGAGGTATGTATTCTTTTATTTGTTCAAATACATTTTTCATATTTAATTCATTTTTTATATTAGGATAAATTAAACTGAAAAAATCTGTTAAACTTGCTTTGGCAATATGTATCTCGTTTTGGTGATTATTTAAAAAAGCAGATAAAACAGCATATTCATTTTCTATAAACTCATCATCACATTTATATATTTTTTTATTATAATATATATAAGTATTATGATTTGTATATATAATATAGTGAAATTGATTGATGTTTTGTTTTAAAGTAAGATAGTAATGCCCTTCCTTGTCTTGTAACTCAAAGTTAATTTTTATTTTTTCTTTGGAAATTTCTACGTTTTGGCCATTTATTTTTATTTTTAAAAGATGATATATTGCATATTCTAATATATCTTCTAATGCTTGAAGTTCTACAATAATCTTCTCTTTAAAATATTTTTTCGTATAATATTTAATATTAGGTTTATTAACAAAATGAATAATATCAATATATTTTGCTAAAATTTTGTTATATATTTTTTCATCGCCATCTATTTCTATCGTTAATTCTTTAGATACATCCTTTTGTATATTTTGCAAATTAGAATAAAATTTTTCTAGGTCACTAGAGTATCTTGTAATTTCATCCTCTTTCAATTCTATTCTTAATTGATTTTTTTCGTCATTATAAAAAAAAGATGGAATGGTTTTATCTTCTTCTATCAACTTTCTTCTATAATTGCTGTTATTGAATTTTTGTTCATATACTTTTTCAATTAATTCTTTAAATTCACGATTACTTTTATTTGGCATTTTTTCCCCAATCTTTTTTCTTTAATAATGTATTATTATACATCAAAAAAAGAAAAATAGCAAATGCTACTTTTCCTTATTTGAATTTCCTTTTTTAGGCTTGTTCCAAGAAATATAATCACAAGACTTTGGATTATTCTCACATATATAGTAAGTCCTTCTTTTCTTTGTTTTTCTTACCTGAATTTTTCCGCCACATTTAGGGCAAGGAACATCTATTGTGTCCACCAATGGTTTAGTATTTTTACACTCTGGATAGCCAGGACAAGCTAAGAATTTACCAAATTTTCCATATTTAATTACCATCATTCTGCCACAATTATCACAAGGTATATCTGTTACTTCTTCTGCTAATTTTATATGCTCTACTTCCTTATTTGCTTTTTCTAAATCTTTCTCAAATGGAGTATAAAAATCTTTTATTACTTTTTTCCACTCTTGTTTTCCTACTGCAATTTTATCAAATTCATTTTCCATTTCTGCTGTGAATTTTTCACTAACTATTCCTGCAAAGCTATCTACTAACAATTTATTTACTACTTTCCCTAGTTCTGTTGGAATTAACTGCTTTTTCTCTTTTTCTATATATCTTCTTTCTAATATTGTTGTAATAGTAGGAGAATACGTACTTGGTCTACCAATTCCCTTTTCTTCTAATGTTTTAACAAGACTTGCTTCTGTGTATCTAGGAGGTGGTTCTGTAAAACTTTGAATAGATTCTATTTTTTCTTTCTTTAGCTTTTCTCCTTCTTCTAACTCTGGTATTTTTGAATTTTCTTCTTTTTCTTCATTATCTTTAGTTTCAACATACAAAGCTATAAATCCTTTAAACTTAAGACTTTGACCATTTGCTCTAAAATTATATTTATTTGCTTCTATCTCAACAGTAACTGTATCAAAAACCGCTTGAGCCATTTGACTTGCCAAGAATCGATTATAGATTAAACTATATAATTTATATTGTTCTTTTGTTAAAGAGTCTTTTATTTTTTCTGGAGTTAAATCTATATAAGTTGGTCTAATTGCCTCGTGTGCATCTTGTGCATCTTCCTTTGTTTTATAATATCTATTTTCATAATATGCCTTGCCATACATTTGCTCTATTTGTTTTTTAGCAGCTAGTCTTGCTACCTCTGAAATTCTGGTAGAATCTGTTCTCATATAAGTAATTAAACCTATGCTGCCTTTTCCCTCTACATTTACCCCTTCATACAATCCCTGTGCAACAGACATTGTTTTCTTTAATGTAAAGCTTAATTTTCTAGATGCCTCTTGTTGCAAAGTACTGGTTGTAAAAGGTGGTGCAGGTGTTCTTTTTTTCTCTGATTTCTTTATATCTTTTACTATAAATTCTGCTTGTTCTAAATCTTTTAAAATGTTATCAACTTCTTCTTTGGAATGAAGTTCTATTTTTTTATTATTTTTGCCATATAATTTAGCATCCAATGTTTCTTTCTTTTTAGATAATTGTGCAATAACATTCCAATACTCTTCTGGAATAAATTTTTCTATTTCTTCTTCTCTATCTACAATCAACTTAACCGCAACAGATTGCACTCTTCCTGCTGACAAACCTCTTCTTACTTTTGCCCATAAAATAGGACTAATTTTATAGCCTACAATTCTATCTAGCACACGTCTTGCTTGTTGAGCATCTATTAAATTTTTATCAAGTTTTCTAGGTTCTTTAATAGCCTCTTTTACTGTATTTTCTGTTATTTCGTTAAAAGTAACTCTACATTTTGAATCTTCATCTATTTGTAATATATTTGCTAAATGCCACGCAATAGCTTCCCCTTCACGGTCAGGGTCGGTTGCTAAAATTACTTTTTTAGCTTTTTTAGCATCTGCTTTTAAAGATTTAATTAAATCTCCTTTTCCTCTGATATTAATGTATTCAGGTTCAAAATTATCTTCAATATTAACACCTAATTTAGATTTTGGTAAATCTCTAATATGTCCCATAGAAGCAACTACTTTCGTATTACCTCCTAAGAATTTCTTAATTGTTCCTGCTTTGGCTGGTGATTCCACAATAATTAATCTATCTGACATTACTTGTAATTTTCCTTTCTTAATAAATTGTTATATACTGCAAATATAATCACTGTTTAAACTATTTATTATTCCATTTTTCAATTCTATACTATATTATGTTTTTTTGCAAGTATCTATACGTTAAAAAGATAATAAAAAATGGACTGTTAACTTTTACAGCCCACTTTTCATTAAATCTTCTATGATATATTCTGCCGAGACAGGTGTTACTTTATTTGTTTTGAATTTATTTAATATCTCATTCACAGTTATTTCGTCTTGCAAAATATTTGGAATATATGCTTTTTCTATGTCTACTTTTTCATCTATATAAGAAGTTTTTATAACTTCTATTCCATACTTAATATTTTTTATATTGTTTACTATATCTTGATTTGTTTCTGTTTTATAATATTCTAACTTAATTGGATATTTTACACCTATTGCATTTAATTCATCTTGGCTCATAAAAGTACATCCGAAAAAATATCTCATTCGTTCCTCCCCTCTAAATTTTCACAACTTTTTTACTATATCGCTTTTTAGAACAATTTGCAAGCTTTTTCGTTCGCACGAATCGATTCATCTTGACATTATTTGATACATATTTACACATAGAAAAAGAAAGTGACTTTATTTTTGTTCACTTTCCTTATTTGTCACAAAAACTTAAAATTTCATTCATATTTTTGTAATATTAATTTCTTTATTTCTTGGTAAATTTTGTCTATTGCATTCTTGTTTGAAATGCTTTTTGCCTTTTCTCCCATTTGGTTTAATAGCTTAGGATTATAGATTAAATCTTCAATAAATTTATTTAAGTCTATTGTTTCCAAATCCTTATTTAGTATTATTTTTGCAGCACCTATTTTTTCTAATACTCTTGCATTATATTCTTGATGATTTTGTGAAACACCTGGTAATGGAACAAATATTGCTGGTTTTCCAACTATAGATACCTCATTGGTTGTCATAGCTCCACTTCTGCAAATTAGTAAATCTGCGATATTCATTATTTCTTCCATATTATATATGTAAGGAAAAACTTTTATATTTTTAATATTAGTAATATCCATATTGCAATTTTTTAATTCTGTTTCTATTACGCTGTATTGAACAGGTCCTGGAGCCCATATCATTTGGTAATCTTGATTTGCTTTTGCTTTTACTATTTTTAAAATAGCATCATTAATTGCTTTTGCGCCTTGACTACCACCAAAAACAAGTAATATTGGTTTTTCTGGAACAAGGCCAATTGCCTTGATTATTTTTTCTTTCATTTCTTTGTTTAAGTTTAGGTCTTTCATTTTAGTTGGATTACCTGTTACAACAACATTTGATGCTTCTTTAAGTCTATTTTTTGCTTCTTCAAATCCAACTAAGATTTTGTCTGTTTTTTTAGATAGCATTTTTACTGCTTTTCCTGGAAATGCATTGCTTTCGTGCAAAACTGTTGGTATATTGAATTTATTTGCTTCTGTAATAACTGCTCCACATATATAGCCACCGGTTCCAATTACTACATCTGGTTTAAAATTTTGTATAATTTCTTTAGCTTCTTTAAATCCCTTTAATGTTTTTAGTAATCTATCTGGCCTTTTTAGGCTAAGTCCATAGGCATCAATTGTTTTTAACTGATAACCTGCTCTTGGAACCAAATCCTTTTCCAATCCCCTTTGGGTACCTATGAATAAAATTTTAGAATCTGGTTCTTCTTCTTTTATTTTATTGGCTATTGATAATCCAGGGTTAATATGTCCTGCTGTTCCCGCTGCAGCAATAATAGCTCTCATATTTTATTTCCTTTCATTTAAAATTTATCTTGTTTTAGATGCTCTTGATATATTTAATAATACACCTACCGAACATAATAAAATTAGAAGCGAGGTTCCTCCATAACTAAAGAATGGTAAAGGCATTCCTGTATTAGGCATTGAAGAGGTTACAACTGCTATATTAATAATAGCTTGTAGTCCAACCATACTCGTAATTCCAGCAGCAACTAAGCTACCAAACATATCTGGTGCTTTTATGGCGATTAATACTCCTCTCCATATAAATAGTGCAAATAAAATAATAACAAAAATGCATCCAACAAAACCTAGCTCTTCTGCTATAATAGAAAAGATAAAATCATTATGTGCTTCTGGTAAGTATAAATATTTTTGTGTGCTATTTCCAAGTCCTACACCAAACAATCCTCCAGAGCCGATTGCATATAGACTTTGTATAATTTGCCATCCATCTCCTTTTACATCTGAAAATGGATTAAAAAATGTAGTTAATCTTCTAATTCTGAAATCATTTCCAGTTATTTTTGCGATTGCTAATAGCCCTATTGCGCCTGCTCCAGCACCAAGCGAACCAAAAGATAAGAAATACCTTAGTTTAGTTCCTGCCATTAACATCATAACTGAAACGATTAAAACAATTAAAACTGTTGCACTTAAGTGGTTTTGTATTAATACCAATATTGCAACCACTGGAATTAAGAAAATAAATGGATAGAAGAATCCCTTCCACATTTTAGACATTTCGTCTTTATGATTTGTTAGCAATGTAGCATAAAATATAATTAATCCTATTTTAGCCACCTCAGATGGTTGAAAACTGATGAATCCTAAATCAATCCAACGTTTTGCTCCGGCCTACTTCTTTTCCAATTACAGCAACAGATGCTAATAGAATAAGAACTCCTATATAAATTAATTTATAAAAACCTTTATATATTTTATAGTCAATTTTAGAAATAAATAACATTAATGCTAACCCAAGTATTGCACTTAAAGCCTGTGTTTTTACATAGGTATAGGCAGACGCATCCTTAGATTCTGCTATAGAAGTAGGAGCACTAGCTGACATTACCATAATGATTCCTAAAGCTAGCATCATTAAAACTACAATTAACAAAATAAAATCAATTGGTTCCTTTGAAAAATTTTTACTTTTATTTTTCATTTTTAAATCTAATTTACCTTTCTATTTTTTATTTATACAATCATTAGTCCGGCTACACATAAAATAAGAGTAATAAAACTAAATACGGTTACAATTTTATTTTCATTCCATCCTGATAATTCAAAATGATGATGTAATGGTGCCATTTTTAATATTCTTTTTCCTGTTTTTTTAAAGTATGCTACTTGCAACATTACAGATATGGTTTCAATAATTGGAATAAGTGCTATTACAATAAGTAGAAGTGGCATTTTTAAATATAATGCCATACTTGCAAGTGCTCCTCCTAACAATAATGATCCTGTATCTCCCATAAATACTTTAGCTGGGTACATATTAAATAATAAAAATCCTAAATTTACACCACATATTATGCTTCCGAAAATAACAATTTCTTTTACATCGTTGATAATTCCGATTACCGTTAAACAAGCAATCATTATAGTAGTAATACTGCTTGCTAAACCATCTATGCCATCTGTTAGATTAACTGCATTTGTTGCACCTAACATAACAAAAATAGCAAAAGGTATATAAAAGAATATTGGTAAAGTTATATATTCTTTTAATATTGGTATGTATGTATCTGTTCCTATATTCATAAAATTGGTTAAGTAAATAACAAATATAACAGCAATAATTAATAATCCTATCATTTTATAAGCTGGTTTTAAGCCTTCTGTATTTTTTAATACAAGCTTTGTAAAATCGTCAACAAATCCAACCAAACCAAATCCAATTGTAACTAGAATAAGTGGGATAAAATGTTTAGCTACTTCTGGTTCTGGATTTCTATATTGCAAATACATTAGTATTCCCATTGCAATTATTCCTAATACCATTACAATTCCCCCCATTGTTGGCGTTCCTTGTTTTTTTAAATGGCTTTGAGGTCCATCATCTCTTTCAATTTGGCCTACCTTAAATTTCCTCAATATTGGAATAATAATTAATGATATTACAAAAGATGCTAAAAATGATAAAATTAATATCTTTATTTGATAGCTCATTTGCTTTTTGTTCCTTTCTTTTGACTCAATTTTTCTATTATTTCTTTTACAATTTCTCTTTCATCAAAAGGAATTTTTTCTTTTTGTATTTCTTGATACATTTCGTGTCCTTTGCCAGCAATAATAATTATATCAGTTTTAGATTCCATTGTTATTGCTTTTTCTATTGCTTCTTTTCTATCTTCTATACATTCATATTTTCCTTTTGTTTTTTTGATGCCATCTTCAATTTCTTGAATAATTTCCTCTGGCTTTTCTGTTCTAGGATTATCTGATGTTATGATTGTATAATCTGCTAATCTTCCTGCTATTTCGCCCATTATAGGCCTTTTAGTTTTATCTCTATCTCCTCCGCATCCAAAAACACATATTACTTTTCCTAATGTATATTGTTTTACAGTTTTTAAAATATTTTCTAAACTGTCTGGAGTGTGGGCATAATCAATCATAATTTTTAAATCTAATTTATTATCTACCAATTCACTTCTACCTAATACCTTTATGTTTTCTAATGCTTCTTTTATTGTCTCTGTTTTGGTTCCGAATAATTTTACAACGCTAATGGCTGCTAAAGCATTATATACACTAAATCTGCCTGGTATGGAAACTTTTACTCTTTCATTTCTGTTATCTAATTTCACTTTAAAGTCTGCATAAGTATTAGTTATTGTCACATCTTTTGCTAATAGATTGCAATAATTATCGATTCCATAGGTTTGAACTTGGCATTTATCTTTTATTAAGTTTGGTACTTTTGCTGTGTATAAATTATCTGCATTTACAAAAGCATATTTACACATATCAAAAAGCTTCATTTTGCTTTCGAAATATTCATTCATATCTTTGTGTTCTGTTTTACTAATATGGTCTTCAGACAAATTTGTAAATACACCAGCATAAAATTCGCATCCCGCTACCCTATCTAATTTAAGGCTTTGAGATGATACTTCCATTACAACAACTTCTACTCCTAGTTGGTACATTTTATCTAATATTTCTTGCAACTTATTTCCTTCTGGAGTTGTTCTATCTGAATTCTTAATTAGTTTATCTCCAACATAAACTGCAATTGTACCAATTAGTCCAACTTTTTTACCTTGCTTTTCTAAAATTTCCTTTATCATAAAGCTTGTTGTTGTTTTTCCTTTTGTTCCAGTAATTGCAATTACTTTCATTTTTTTAGATGGATTATCGTAAAAATTACAAGCACATTTTGATAGTGCAAGCCTTGTGTTTGGTGCCATAATAAAAGTTATATTTTTATGATTAATAAATTCTTTATAGTCGGCCCCTTCTTCAAAAATAACGGCTTTTGCTCCCATTTCTATCGCTTTGTTAATAAAACTATGTCCATCCACTTCGAATCCTTTAATGGCAACAAATAGTCCTCCATCAGTTATTTTTCGATAATCACATTCTAAATTAGAGATCTCTAAGTCTAGATTTCCCTTTGCTTTTAAACCTTCAATACCAATTAGTATCTTTTTTAAATTCACAATAAAATCTTCCTTTCTTTTATCAACATTATTATATAATTAAATTTCTCTTTTGTACAGTATTTATTTTTATTTCCAAAGAATTTTTCGTACAAATTATTTATCACTTTATTCTAATGTAACAAACACTGTGCTTTCTGCATTTACATTAATTCCTGCGCTTGGAATTTGGGATGCAATTACAGTTTCTTTCTTATTCAATTCTTTAGCATCTTCATTATATTTTATTTTTAGCCCAGCTTCTTTTAAAATTTTTTCTGCATCTTCTAAACTTTTATATTTTATATCTGGTACTTTAACAACTGTATTATCAACTTTAGTTTTTTCATTATCTTGTTGTAGCTCCAAATAAGGTAAAACTTCTCCTAAAATTTGGCCTGCAATTGGAGCTGCAACAGCACCTCCTTGGTGTCCTCCCTCTCCTGTTGGATTATATAATGTAATTAAAATAGTTACTTTGGGTTCTGAAATAGGCGCAACTCCAATAAAGGAAGTTACATATTTATTAGTATTTACTCCATCTTCAGAAGTTCCTGTTTTTCCTCCAACTCTAAATCCAACAACTTGTGCATTTTTTCCTGTTCCTTCGCCAACTACAGATTCCATCATACTTAATATATCTTTGGCAGTTTTTTCTGAAATTGCTCTTCCGAGTACATTCTGGTGCAATGTCTGTTACTTCTCCTGTTTGAGAATTTATGGTTTGTTTTACTAATCTTGGTTTCATTCTTTCCCCATTATTAGCAATAGTAGATACCATTGTTATCATTTGAATAGGTGTTACTTCAAATCTCTGTCCAAAAGAAATGGTGGCTAGCTCAACTGGGCCAACTTTTGATTTATCTAAAAAAATTCCTTTTGCCTCTCCTGGTAAGTCAATTCCAGTTTTTCCTAAGAAACCAAATTTTTCTAAGTAGGTATAATAAGTATCTACTCCTAGTTTTTGTCCTAACCCAATAAATACAGGATTGCACGAATTCATTAACGCTTCTCTTAGGCTTTCACTTCCGTGTGGTCTATAATATCTCCAACACTTTATTCTAACTCCTGCAATTGTAATACTTCCTGTACAAGCAAATTCTCCCGCCTTATCTGTTGTGGTAATTCCTTCTTCAAGTGCAGCAGATGTAGTTACTAATTTAAAAGTAGAGCCTGGCTCATAGGTGTCTGCTATAGCTTTATTTCTCCACATACTTTGAAGAGCCTCGTTCTTTTCTTTGCTTGATAATGAATCCCAATTTTGCTTTAATGTTTCGTCTATTATTTGATAAGGTTCATTTAAATTATATGATGGATAAGTTGCCATAGCTAATATATTACCAGTTGACGGTTCCATAATAACCACATTTCCGCCATCTGTACATTTATTATCAATGCAAGCCTCTTCTAAATATTTTTCTGCAATAGATTGTACTCCCATATCAATAGTAGTAACCAAACTATTTCCATCTATTGCATCAATATATTGTTCTATTGTGCCCTCTACTTCTTTACCAGACGCATCTTTAATTCTTGTTATTCTGCCTTTTGTTCCATTTAAAATATTGTCATATTTTGCTTCTATTCCGCCTAATCCTTGATTATCGCTTCCGCAGAATCCAATAATATGTGATGCAAAATTGTTATAAGGGTAATACCTTTTAGTGTCTTCATCTATATTAATTCCTTCATTCAAGTTATTTTCTATTAACCACTCACTTAGCTTATCTACTACCTCTTTTTCCTCTTTCCTAGAAATAGTTTCAATAGAGCTCTTCTTTTTAATTTTTTTAAGTACATTTTCATATTCAATGTTAAATAGCTCGCTCATTTTTTGGGCAATTTTTTCTTTATTATTTTCTTTTATATTTGTTGGATGAATAGTTACTGTATAAACAGTTGAACTAACTGCAATTTCATTCATATTTGTATCATAAATAGTTCCTCTTTTAGGATTAATTTTTCTATTTAATGTTTGCTGTTCATACGCTAATGTTTGCAATTCTCCTCCATTTACAAACTGAATCCAAGCTACTCTGATAGTAAGTAGCATTAATATAAAACAAGAGGTTATTAATAAGCAAATAATTCTTCTTTTTCTACTAATATTTTTCACACAATCATTCCTTTTTTGTAATGCTTATTAAATAATATTAGTAAAAGCTTGTCTGTATTCAATATGATGAACGTAAAAAAAGAACTAGGTAATCTAATTCTTTTTTTAAAATAAACTTTTTATTTTGCTAATAATCATTTCAAACCAGTTTTCATTTTCTGTTATTTTTACTTCATCAATAGATGGTTCTATATAATCTTGTTTATCTAAATTCACATACACAATTTGTGAATCATCTAATTTTTTCAATCCTAATTCCTTAGATGCTTTCTCTTCTATAGCTCCTAAATTTGTTTTACTTTCAATATTTACTTCTAACTGCTTATTATCTTTTTCTACTTCAGAAAGTTCTGTTTTTAAGCTTTTTATTTCGCTATATTTTTGAGCAATGAGTGCATTCCTATAACTTACAGCAAAAAATATAACAAATACTAATCCGATATAAAATACTATTTTGGGATTATTTTTCTTTTTTGTTTTAGTTGCTAATTCTTTCTTCTTAGCTACATTTTTCTTTTTCGGCTTTTGTTTTTTTAGTGGTTCATATTCTGGTTGTAATTTTTTGGGAGAAGTTTCATATTCGTACCTAGCTTTATTATACCTTGCCATATAAGGAATCACCTCCTAACTTTTTTCAAAAATCCTTAGTTTTGCACTTTTGGCTCTTGAATTTTCGTCTGTTTCTTCTTTTGTTGGTAAAATTGGTTTTTTAGTTATTATTTTTCCTAATGATTGATACCCACAAACACAATATGGTAAATCTGGTGGGCAAATACATTTTCCTTGTGCATCGGTAAAAGCATCTTTTACCGCTCTATCTTCTAGTGAGTGAAAGGTGATAACACATAACCTTCCACCTGGTTTTAATACTTCTATACTATTTTTTATTGTATTGTACAATGGTTTTATTTCATTGTTTACTTCAATTCTGATTGCTTGAAAAGTTCTTTTTGCAGGATGTCCATCTTTTTTTGCAAATCCTGGTATTGCATCTTCAATTATTTTTGTTAATTCTTTTGTTGTTTCTATTTCTTTATTTTTTCTTGCTTCACAAATTTTTTGAGCAATTTTCTTGCTAAACTTTTCTTCTCCAAATTCTAGTAAAATTTGGTCTAATTTTTCTTCTGAATAATTATTTACAACATACTTTGCTGTTAAACTAGATGCTTCATCCATTCTCATATCTAATGGTGCATCTTTCATATAGCTAAATCCTCTTGATGCTTCATCTAGTTGGTAAGAGGAAACCCCTAAATCTAGTAAAATACCATCTACTTTTTCTATATTCAAATTTTCTAAAATGCTTTTTATATCATCGTGATTTCCATATATATATGTTACATTATTGTATTGTTTTAATCGTAATTTTGCGTTTTCTATAGCTTGCGTATCTCTATCAATTCCTATTAACATTCCTTTAGAAGATAATTTTTCCACGATTTTCTCGCTATGGCCTGCCCCTCCGCATTGTGCCGTCTACATATATTCCATTTGGTTTAATTGCTAGCCCTTCTATACATTCTTTTAACAATACAGGTGTATGTTTGAACTCCAATTTATTCTCCTTTAAGTTATTTAAGGCGGGGCGCTTTATGGTCCCGCCTTACTTTTGTATATTTGTATTTTTTCTTTAGAAATTACAAATCTTTTGTAAAATCTATCTTCTGTTTTTTAGGAATCTTTTGTGTGTGTTTCCTTTGTTTATTAAAAATCTTTTGTATAACATCTTTTGTAACTTAAAATTTATCTTTAGTTTTTCATTTGTATTTATATAAACTTTTGCAAGCTATATACCAAGCATTGTCATATTTTCTGCAATTTCATCTGCAGATATATTTTCATCGCTACTATATTTTTGCCATTGTTGTTTGTTCCAAATTTCAATTCTAGTACCAACGCCAATAATAACAATTTCTTTTTCTAAAGTTGCATAAGTTCTTAAATTACCTGGAATTAAAAATCTTCCTTGTTTATCTATTTCACATTCGATTGCTCCAGATAAGAAGAATCTTACAAAGTCTCTGGCGTTTTTATTGGTAAGTGGTAATGTTTTTAATTTTTCTTCAAAGTTGTTCCATTCAACTTTTGAGTACGCAAATAAACATCCGTCAAGTCCTTTTGTAACAATGAACTTTTCACCGATGTCTTCTCTTAGCTTAACAGGCATAATTACTCTGCCTTTTGTATCCAAGCTATGTTCATACTCCCCTATAAACAACTTTGTTTCACCCCTATTCCTTTTTGTGACACTTCCTACCACTTTTTACCACTTTTTATACATTGTAATATAACTTTTTATAATATGCAATAGTTTTTTAAAAAATTTTTAAAATTTTATAATAAATTTCAATTGTAAAAATAAAATATGAAAACGTCTGAATAGTGAAAATGTACTAAGAAGTTTAAATTTTCGAGCAAGTTATATGTGGGGACCTACAAACAAAAAGAGTGTTGTATAATTCCAACACTCAATAATTTATCTTTTATTTTAGAATAATTTCTCAATTTAATATGAGAATTTTTGTTAATTTTTGCTTGACAATTTACATATTATATACTATTTTTCTAAAATTGCAAATAAAAATCAGATTCTATATTTTTTAGAATCTGATTTTTTCGTATACTTGGACATTCACCATTTTGCTACTAGAACAAGTATACTGTTTATGTGTTTATGGCATTATTTACTCTTGCCAAAGGAATTAAACTTCTTTGATACAAATCTATTCGGCGATGTCCGTAAACAATCGCCCCTCTAAGATAGAATGCTAAACATTCTTTGTGTATCGAAGTGGGTACTAAACGAGCACCGCACGGAACCCGTTATTGTTGTTCAAATTGCCATTCGTATTGTTGAAAGCGAATGAACCGGCATTGACTCCATTCCAATAATTGCCTCCGCGTATGAAGAACGGATTGCCAGCAAACGGAAAGAAAAAGAAGTACAGTTTAATCCCTACAGAATTTGTATTTGTTTTAACTTATGTCATCATAAAGTACCCGTATTTGTTATCATCACATTTCACTATTCGTGCCGAACAAAGGGGACCAAAAGCAAAGTCACCTTTTAAAGTGGGTACTAAACGAGCACCGCACGGAACCCGTTATTGTAGTTCAAATAGCCATACGTATTGTTGAAAGCGAATGAACCGGCATAGACTCCAAGCCAATAATAGCCTCCGCGTACGAAGAACGGACTGCCAGCAAACGGAAAGACGGAGTAATCGTGAAACCAACCTGTACAGTAGTTGTAATAGATGTCTGCATTATCTGTTTTAGTTTCATCATATGAACTTGTTTCTATAACTGCATCTCCATAAAATTCTTTATTTGCTACGTAATTTGTTACTCTTTCATCAGTTGTTCCTTTTTTATATAAAGTAACATATTTGGTGCTGCTTCCTACTTTCATTGAAGCTCCGTAGGTATTTATATTACTATTTTCGTTATTAACATAGCTTGCTGCTCTTTCCCATACGCCTCCACTTAAATCATATATTCCATAGATAGTTCCGGTTGAACTTTGAGTGATATTTGATTTATAGTTTCCTCCACCTGTTGTCGCCCATACTGTTCTTTGGGTATTTGTGGTAGTATCATTAGATGTTGTGGTATCTGCATTTATTGTTATTTCTGTTCCATTTTTTCCGTATTTACTATGGCTTAAGTAGGCTACTGCTCCCCATTCGCTATTTTTCATTAAGTGTGGGTCTGAACTATTATTTATTCCATATGGATTATTACCTGCATTTAAACTTAAACATAAACTATAGGAATCTCCTGCACTAATATAATTAAAGGATGGTCTATTTCCAGTAAATGTTGGGTATTTTATTGCTTTTCCTTGTGCATCTCCTTCTAATTGCGAATCTGCTATTTGATTTTGTCCATAATAATTGTTTAAAATGTGTTCACTTTTACTCGTTGCACTGTTCCAGCCCCAAGTTCTTGTGTAGTGTACAGTGGAATCTTTAGCTGAGCTTGGGTTTCCTGCTGTTCCGTCATAGGCTGCTTCAAATTTTGCTACCCAATAACCGGTTAGCTCTCTATCCCATCCTCCTAAGTTTACATCATTTGTAAAACTTGGATGTACTACATAATCTTCTGTTGCTTTATTTTCTCTGATTGCTTTCTTGTTTCCATAATAATCTGTATTTCCTTGTAAAAATACAACTTCTATGGTTCCTGCTTTGTCTGTTGTTCTAGTTGTACGACTAGCACTATCTAATGTAGTTTGTGTGTCTGCATAAGTTGGTAAATTTGTAATTTTATATGCAAATCTTGGTATCCATACAAACATACTTCCTTCTGTGGTTACTTTCTTTTCTTTCATACTATCTATACTTGCAGTAGAAGCATCATCTATGTCTTCTACTTCTAGTCCATCTCTTAGCATTACATTTGCCCATTGTTTCTTGTCTTCTGTATAATCATACCAATCTTCGTCATCTTCTGTGGTTACTACCCAATGGTCTGTATCATATTTTACAGGCACCATTCCTGTTTTTAATTCTGGTGCGTTTACCTTTTTGTCTTCGTCATATCCTGTGGTTGTTTGTCCTTTTAAACTATCTGTTAATTGGTCTAATGCTATTTCTTCATTTTTTTGTGCTTCTTCCCATTTATCTCTTGCATTTTTTGCGTGGGCTAATATTCCATCTCCTGTTACAGCACGTATTGCTACCACTGCTAAAATTAGTAATACAATAATTGTGATGATTAATGCAATCAGCGTAATACCCTTTTGTCCTTTGTTTTTTCTTTGTGTTAGGTTTTGTTTTTTCATCTTTTCTTTTTTCCTCCCCTT
>CANQDX010000015.1 GCA_947594065.1 uncultured Clostridia bacterium | reverse complement strand
TTTTCCTCCATTCTTGCACAAAAATTAGTGCGTAAATTTTCTTTTCCAAAATTTACACACTAAATTATACAATATCATTTTTTCAAATTGCAAGTGTTTTTCATCGCCTTTTATTGCTATTTTTCGACACAAGGAGTGTCCCCGATGGGGTCAAATGGACCTTTTTAGGAACGTCCCCAATGGGGTCAAACGAGCACCGCACGGAACCCGTAACTTTTGATCATATATCCACCGTAATGGATGAAAGCGAATGAACCTGTAAGTTCAGGGTTGCCTTCCCCATAATAGCCACCGCGTACGAAGAACGGATTGGCTTCGGCCGGAAAGACGGAGTAATCGTGGAACCAGCTTGTATAGTAGTTGAAATTTCCTTCAGTACGGTTTTCATCATATGAGCTTGTTTCTATAACTGCATCTCCATAAAATTCTTTATTTGTTACATAATTTGATACTCTTTCATCAGTTGTTCCTTGTTGATAAACGGTAACATATTTTGTACTATTTCCTACTTTCATTGAAGCTCCATAGTCAGCTATATATTTATTTTCATTATTAACATAGCTTGCTACTATTTCCCATAAACCTCCACTTAAATCATATATTCCATAAATATTGTTTGTTGAACTTTGAGTTGTATTTGATTTGTAATCCCCTCCACCTGTTGTCGCCCATACTGTTCTTTGAGTATTTTGTGAAGTATCATCAGATTTTGTGGTATCTGCATTTATCGTTATTTCTGAACCTTTTCCATATTGGCTTTGTCCTAAATATGCTACTGCTCCCCATTCACTATTTTTCATTAAATGTGGGTCTGAACTATTATTTATTCCATAAGGGTTCCCACTTGCATTTAAGCTTAAACATAAACTATATGAATCTCCTGCAGATATATAGTTAAATGATGGCCTATTTCCAGTAAATGTTGGGTATTTTATTGCTTTTCCTTTTGCATTCTCTCCTATTAATTCTGAATCTGCTATTTGATTTTGTCCATAATAATTATCCTTTATATAAGTTGCTTTATCATTCCAAGAATAATTACGTGTATATTTTAGCCCGGAATCTTCTGCCGAATCTGGTTTTCCTGCTTCTCCGCTATATCCTGCTTCAAATTTTGCTACCCAATATCCGGTTAATTCTCTGTCCCATCCTCCTAAATTTACATCATTTGTAAAGCTTGGGTGTACTACATATTCTTCTGTTGCTTTATTTGCTCTAATTGCTTTCTTGTTTCCATAATAATCTGTGGTTCCTTGTAAAAATACAATATCAATCGTTCCTGCTTTGTCTGTTACTCTTATTGTATTTTCTCCAGATACATTTTCTTCTTTATAAGCACTTTCTGGTAATGATGTAATTTTATACGCAAATCTTGGAATCCATACAAACATACTTCCTTCTTTGCTTACTGTCTTTCCTTTCATACTATCTATACTTGCAGTAGAAGCATCATCTAGGCCTTCTACTTTTAGTCCATCTCTTAGCATTACATTTGCCCATTGTTTCTTTTCTGCTGTATAATCATACCACTCTTTGTCATCTTCGGTGGTTACTACCCAATGGTCTGTATCATATTTTACAGGCACCATTCCTGTTTTTAATTCTGGTGCATTTACTTTCTTTTCTTCGTTATACCCTGTGGTTGTTTGTCCTTTTAAACTATCTGTTAATTGGTCTAATGCTATTTCTTCATTTCTTTGGGCTTCTTCCCATTTATCTCTTGCATTTTTTGCGTGGGCTAATATTCCGTCTCCTGTTACAGCACGTATTGCTACCACTGCTAAAATTAGTAATACGATAATTGTAATGATTAGTGCAACTAATGTGATACCATTTGAGTGATGAGATGTAAGCGGTGAAATGTGAAATTTTTTATTATTCCTTTTTAGTATTTTTTCTTTTTTGGTTTTCATTTTTCTTGTGTTCCTCCCTGTTTTTTCTATTTTTTGTATTTTTTTTATTTTTATGTAATAATTTATTTTATTTATATCATTCTTTCACACCAGTGTCAATAATATTGTATGAATTTTTTTATATAATAATTTTGAAATTTACTGGTAGACGAAAGGATTATGGTTATGAAGAATTGTGGCAGATTTGATAATAACTTAAATGTTATTGGTCCTATTTTAAGGGAAAAACGTATGGAAAAGAAAATGTCTTTAGAAACACTTTCTGATAAGCTTTTGCTACTTGGAATAAACATTCCTGTTACTTGTTTACATAGAATTGAAAATAATCAACGAACAGTAAGAGATTATGAAATTTGTGCTTTATGTGTTGTTTTGAATGTAGATGCATCAGATTTTCTTAGTCCTATTACAGATAAATTTAAAGTTTCTTAAACATATAAAACCTAAAATTCTAAAAAGAATTTTAGGTTTTTTTTGCATTTAAAAACCCCGCCTTAGCCGTACTGCTAAAGAAATTTTACAGGACCTGTACTCATACAGGTGGATGCCTCCTAAATGCTTCTGGGTTTCTTACTACTTTTTGTGTAAGCTTACACGCCACATTCAGAGATTCGGCTTCCTTTTAAAAACTTGTAGGTTCTAAAATTTCAGTACTTACGCACTATGCAGGGAAAATTAATATCTTATTTAATTAATATTATTATACCATATTTTTGGTATTTTTACAACTTATTTTCTAAAAATTTTATCTTAAAAAGTATATTCCTAAAATGATAATTCCAAAGATAATTCTATAAATTGCAAATACCTTGAAACTTCCTTTTTTTAGGTAGTCTAGTAAAAATTTTATAACAAACATTCCTACTAAGAAACTTGCTAAAATTCCAAGTATTAGACTTAAGCTAAATTGGAAATGTGCTAAGTCAAATATAACTGCTGCAAGTGTAATTGGCATTGCTAACATAAACGAAAATTTTGCTGCACTTTGTCTATCTACTTTTAAAGCTCTTGCAACTGTCATTGTTATTCCACTTCTTGATACGCCAGGAAATGCTGCAGCTATTGCTTGAGATGCTCCAATTAGCACAGATTGCTTTAATGAAATATTTTCATATTTTGTTTCTGACTTTGATTTTTTATCTACTACATATAATATGATTCCCATTACAATTAATGTTACTGCAATAATTGCCATTTGAAAATTTATATTGTCTCCTACAATCATATCTGATATTTTGTCTAATATTAAGCTTAATATTCCTGCTGGTATAGTTGCAATAACTAGATACCAAAATAGTTTGCCGTCAGTTGATTTTTCTTTTTTTACGGCTTGCTTATAGCCTGCTTTTACTAGATTTACCCAATCTTTGAAAAAGAAGATAACTAATGCAAGTAGTGTTCCTATATGAAGCGCTACATCCATTCCTTCTGATAATGGTTCCCATTTGAAAATCCAAGGGAATACGTTTAAATGTCCAGAACTAGAAATAGGTAAAAATTCTGTTAGTCCTTGTACGATTCCTAAAATAATTGCGTGTATTATTGTCATTTTTTATTTCCTTCCTAGTAGTTTGATTTTTGTTGATAAATCAACTTACTCTCTACTTGATAATTAATTGTTTATTTCATTAAAAATGTTGTATAGTGTTTCTTTTATAAATTCTGCTGATGTAATTGGCGCTACTTTTCCTGGTAGAGAAAGAGCCCAAACAAATTTTAGTTGTAATTCCTTAATTGCATCTCTATCTACTCCACCGGGATTAGATGCTAAGTCTATTATTAATACATCTTTTTTTACCTTTTCTAAATTGTCTTTATCTAATATGATATATGGTATTGTATTGATAATTACGTCGAATTTGCCTAAATTTTCTTTTAAATCTGTTAATGGAATTGGATTATAGCCATACGCTTTTATCCACGCAAGATCTGAATTTTTTCTTGCTTCACAAGATACGTTAACGCCTAGCCCTTTTAGCATATTAGCTAAGATTTTTCCTACCCTTCCAAATCCCATTACTAAAATATTACTTCCGTGCAAATTTCTTAATGTTTCTTCTATAGCTATTTTAATTGTTCCTTCTGCCGTTGATACAGCGTTTAATACAGCCAATTCTTCTCTTTTTAAAATGTCGATAACGGTTATATTTTTTTCTGCAGCTGAATCGAATACATCTTGTTTAATTCCGCCTGCTATTAATGTTTTTCCTTTTATGCTATTTAATAAATCTTCTACTAAAACTTGATTTTCACCAAATGGCATATTAACTGTTTTTCCATTACTAGAAAAAGGAATAGCTCCTAATATAATGTCTGTTTTTTCTACTGTTTCTTGTAAATTTTCACATTTATTCATATCTTTTACATCTGCTTTTTCTAGTCCGTATGAATAAATTTCTACTCCTTCTTCTATTAACATTTCTGCTAATTTTATAATTCTTAAATCTCCGCCTATAATGGAAATTTTGTTTATCATATCAATATCAACCCCTTATACCTCATATTATATGCTTTGATAATGCATTTATTACAAGGTTATTTATCTAATTGTTTTTCGTCTATTTTATCTATGGTATTATTGTATTTTATACCCATTTCTTTGTAGTTTAGTTTTCCCACTAGGTTATAAGTTTCTTCCAGATGTTTTCTTACTTTTTCTTCTTTTTTTGTTACTTCTTCCTTTTCTTCTATATCTTCTTCATCAATATTTGGATAGTTTAAATAAGCTTTTATTGGAATAAATGTTGAATCTTCTATTGCTTTTTGATACATACGGTGGTCTAACTCTATTGCGATATTTAATGCTTTTATGGCTGTATCTTTATCTGATTTTAGCATATATATTTTTGCTAAGTAGAAATAAGCAAGTGGACTAAGTTCTTCACTTTCAATGCATTTAGTGAAGTATTGTTCAGATTCTTCTAGTTCTCCTAATATTAATTCTATCATTGCTATATTGTAATTTGTGTTATATTCTAGAGTATTGATAATAGCTGCTTTTTCATAACACGTTTTTGCACTTGAAAAGTCGTTAAGCATTGTATAAATCATTCCCATATTATAGTAGATGTCAAAGCTATTTGGATGATATTTAGCTACCTCATTCATAATGCTTATTGCTTCTTTGTATCTTTCTTCTGCGCATAATATATCTGTAAGTGCAATGCTTGCTTCTAAGTAATCTGGCTTTTTGTTTACTAATTTTGTTAGCATATCTCTTGCATCTTCTTGGTTTCCTAATTCTTTTAATAAAACTGCAATTTTGAAATATGAGTCATAAGCATTAGAATCTAAGTCTACAACTCGTACATATTCGTCTATTGCTTTTCTTAAGCCACCTTCTTGCTCATAAATTTCTGCTAGCATTTTGTGTGCATTTACGCTTTTATCATTTTTTTCAATTAAACTTAGTAATATTTTTTTTGCGCTTTTGGTGTCTTTTCTTAATAAATATAATTTAGCTAGCATCATATAAGTTCTTTGTGTTAAGTCTATATGATAATGTTCGAATATGATAATAGCGATTGGCAATATTACAGATATTAAATAGGTTAATAGTATGAAGAACCAATTTAATTGTATTCTGAATATTAATCCTATAAAGTTAATTGCTATTCCTATTGCTTGTAATATTAAGGACGTTAAATAGGTTACGTCATTTTTTCTCATCATTTTTAAAAACATTATAACGAATAAAGCAATTGATACTACATAAAAAAATATTTTGCCAAACATTATACTCATCACCTCTTTACTTTTTCACCTATTTATTTTAATCCATTTTTTAGAAAAAGTCTATATTTTTTCTAATTTTATTTTAAAAGAAAAGTTGGATGTTAGAATAACATCCAACCTTTGTTAAAAGTGTCTTCCTTTTTTTCTTCTTTCCTCTAAAGAATTTTCTTCGTCTATTTCATTTGAATTGAATTCTACTGATTGCCCTTCTTTTTTAAATATTTCCTTTGTTTGTTTATTAATTTCTTCTAATGTTTCTTTATCTTGCTCACTTATATTTTCTTTATTTCCATTTTTTTGTTTGTATAATGATTCAATAAAGTTTTCTTTTTTATCATCAAACTCATCATTATCATTGTCAAATACATTATATTCTTCATATGTTTCTCTTTGCATTTTCTTATTTTCTCGTACTAATAAAATGATTAATACAATAATTATTAGAATAATGAAGACTACAACTCCTATTAAAATACCTGCATAGCTTTTAATTGTTCCAACTAGATCTTCATTGTTAGAGTTATTTACTGGTTCTGTAGAGGCAGGAACACTTGCTTCTTCTTTATTTACAACAATTTGGTAAACTTTTTGATTTGAGCTTCCATCTTGGGTTACTATGATATTAATTGTATTTTCTCCTACTACCAAATTTGTATTGCCAGATATATCTATTTTTGCATTTTCTTTATTTGCTACTGCTTTTACAGTTACTTCTGTCGCATTAGTATCAGATAAGGTTGCTGTATATGAATAGGTGTTTTCGTTAAATTCTGGTGTTAGTTCTAATCCTTCTATATTTAATGATGTTAAGTATAATTCTTTTGAATCTGTGTCTTCTATTACATTACCTGGTTTTTCTTCGTCTTCTGCAAGTTTGGTTACTTTGATTGTATAAGTTTTTGTTGTTTTTCCATCTTCTGCTGTAACAACAACTTTAATATTATTATTTGAACCTACATCGAATCCAGTATTTCCAGATACTTTTACAGTTGCTTTTGAGTCTTCTGTTTTATATAGAACTTTTAATGAATCTACATCGTTTGGTACAGTAACACTATAACTTGTTTTGCTTTTGCTAAATCCTGAAAAATCATATTCTTTTGGTGTTACTCCTAATGTTGTTAGATTTGCATTTGTAGATTTCTTTGTAGTAGTTGTGTTGTTATTTGTTGAACCACTGCTTGTGCTATTGTTATTGGTTGTTGCTTTTACAGTAATTTTTACAGTTCGAGTAACAGTTTCCTCTATTCCTTCTCCGTCTGATACTGTTCCACTTATTGTTATAGTTGCTGTTCCTGCTTTTTTTCCTGTTACAGTAATTGTACTAGAATTATTTTCTAGCCATATGCTACTGCTACTAACTGTTGCAACGCTAGTGTCAGAAGATTCTATATCTACTCGTCCAGTAGCACTGCTACCATTAATAGAAAAAGTTCCAGTTTTTCCTTCTGTAATTGTTAAACTAGATTTGCTAACAGTAAAGTTTCCTGCTGCAAAGACTTGAATTGTAAATAGGAAACACATTAAAAATACAAATAACATCCATTTACATTTTAAAAACTTTTTATTCATTTTGATCCTCCCTTTATAATACAAAATTCGTACCTTTCATAATATAATTTTTTATTAGCACATAATCTGATGCTGAAATATTGTCATCTCCATTTACGTCGGCCGCTAATTTTTTATAATTATCATTGAACAAATTTGTTTGCATAATATGATTTTTTATTAATACATAGTCACCTGCAGAAGATTTTCCATCTCCATTTGTATCTCCCAATACAACTGCTGTATATTCTTTTCCGTCTACTTTTATTTTAGCACCTGTTTTTAATTCTCCTGTTGCAGAGCTATCTATGTCTTTTAGTGTTGCTCCCGGCACTATTATTATATTACTATCTTTATATTCAAATTTCTTAGATATTCCTTTTGTTTTAAATGTTAAATATTTGCTTGCAATGTAACCTGTTAATCCATTTGATAGCTTTACTTTATCCCATTTGTAGCCATTTGCTTCTGCACATTCTCTTTGAAGCATTACAACAAGCGTATTTTTGTAAAGCGTTCCTAATTTTTTACCTGAAGTGGATGGTTTATCTCTTACTGCTAATCCATCTGTACAATTTACATAGTATAAATCTCCATCTTCAGCTGTTAATCCTGAAGGTAAAGCATTTTCTGTTGGCATATCGTTATAAACAGGAATAACAAAATTTAAGTCTCCATCTAATATTTTATTCTTTACATAGGTATTATATAACGATTTTGATTGACTTGTTGGGTCTTGTACGTTTGTCATATATTGATGCCAAAACATATTTGAACTTGATACTGTTTGGGTTTCTCCAGCTTTTAGAATTTTGGTTCCTACAACATCCCATTTATAGAAGTATGCTGTGTTTTGTCCTGCATTAGTATAAGAATTTGCAATTTCTTTTGCGCCAGCTATAATAGCTGTATATGGATTGTTCCATCCTTTATCTTTGGCATATTTTAATGCATTTACAATTGCATTTCCTGTATCATAAGCACCTAAATTGAAAAAATTATAATAACCTTTGTAACCTTCATAAGTTCCACTTACAGAATCGCTTCCTTTTGTTCCAACCTCTTGAATAATTTTTGTAACTATGCTGTAAGGGCTCATTTTACTCTGTTTTGCTGCTTCTAGTACGATTTCTGCATAATGTTTTGTATATTGTTTTTCTACATCTTCTTCTACGCCTTCTGAATTTTTTTGTTTTTCTATCAATGTGTAAGTAATTTCTTTATTTAAGAAGGTGCCTTCCATTGCTTTTTTTATACCGTCTATATTATGTATGTTTGCATTATATGATATTTCCAAAAATTGAAAAATATTAACTTCATTTAAAAAATTTCTAGGATCTAGATAATATTTTATAATTCCCTCTGATGCACACGCATAACCACTTGCTATATTATTGCAGGTGCATAGCCAAGAAGAATCGCTACTTTTAATTACTCTATTTCTGCCGTGAGTTGCTGTTTCGTTTAAGATAAGAGTATTCCAAGGAATTCCCGTGTAGTATGCTTCAAAATTCCATTTTGGGTGTAATTTTTTTATTTGATTTAAGGCATCTTGATATTCTTTTGGAAATTTATCAATTCCTGTTTGTAATTTCTGAGTATAATTTGTTGCTGCATAAACTTGATTAGTTGGAATAACTAACAAGCTAAGCAGTGTAACTATAATAAACAATATTGCTATTTTTTTCATCATATAGGCACTTTCCTCCTATTTTTGTGAATGTAAATTTCATAACGATTATATCATTTGTGTCTTTTTAGGTCAATAATTATTGAAATTTGTAATATAAATGTAATAAAAAAAGTTCTTACATTGTATGTAAAAACTTTTTTGTCTAATTTTCTTGTAAAATAACATCTCTTTTTAGCTTACCATCTTTGGCTATTCCTATTCCGATAAATTTATTTTGGTTATATATTTTATATAAATTGTTAGATAAATCATTTTTGTTTAAGATAACTCCATTTAAAAACAGATTTAATTCTACATCTTTTAATTCTATTTTTGGACCATTTTCAAAGAATTCTTCTATTGAAATTATATTTTCCTTTAATAAATTTTCATTATTTTTTATATCTTCTATTTTCACAGTATTTTCTATGGAAAATTCTCCAACTTTCGTTCTGTTTAATTCCTTCATATACCCTATTGTTCCAAGTGCTTCTGCAATATTTTCACACAATGTCCTAATATATGTTCCTTTTGAGCAGGAAACCTCGAAGGTAATTTCACATTCTTGCTTATTTACTTGTATTAATTTTATATTGTATATTTCAATTTGTCTTGGTTCTAATTTTATATGTTTTCCTTCTCTTGCATATTCATATAACTTTTTTCCATTTACCTTTATTGCTGAATACATTGGTGGAATTTGATTTTGTTTTCCCAACATTTTTTTAAGAGCATTTTCAATTTCTTCTTCAGAATATTCAGGAACTTCTCTTTTTTCTATTATTGTTCCTTCTGCATCTGCTGTGTCTGTTTTAATTCCTAGCTTTATAGTTGCAATATATGTTTTATCGTGATTTACTAAATATTTAGATATTTCTGTTGCTTTCCCAATTAATAATGGTAGCACACCTGTGGCATTTGGATCTAACGTGCCAGTATGACCTACTTTTTCTTTACTTATTTTTTTTACAATTGCTACAATATCGTGTGATGTGTGGTTTTTAGGTTTGTTAATTAATAAAATTCCATTCATTATAATTTATTTCCTCTTAAATAGTCTTTTGCATTCATCTTTTTAGAACCTTCTGCCTGCATTTCTATTACTTCTATTGCAGCATCTTTTGCTTTTAAAAATAGTCCTTGCTTATCATTTGCAAGTAGAACATCTCCATTATGTGATGTATCTATTGTTTGAATAGATATCAAGCCTTTTTCGGCTAATTCTTTTAAAGCCACAACTTTTACTTTCCACAATTTTACTTTTTTATCATTTATTATTGTGTAAGCTCCCATAATTGGATTAAGCCCTCTTACTAGATTTTTTATTTCAGATGATGTTTTTTCTTCCCATTTTATTTCTGCCATTTCTTTATTTAACATTGGTGCTAGTGTATAGTTTTCTGGCTGTTTTTCTCTTGGTGCTTTTCCTTGTTCTACTAATTCAAGAGTTTTTAACAATAAATTTCCACCTATTTTTGCTAATCTATTCCATAATTCTCCAGTTGTTTCTTCTTCTCCTATTTCTACTATTTCTTTTAAAATCATATCTCCGGTGTCCATTCCTTCGTCCATATACATAGTTGTTATTCCAGTTTGTTTTTCACCATTGATAACTGCCCATTGAATAGGTGCAGCTCCTCTATACTTTGGAAGAAGAGAGCCGTGTACATTAATACATCCTAGTTTTGGTATTTCTAAAATTTCTTTTGGAAGTATTTTACCATAAGCTACTACACAAATTACATCTGGTTTTAATGCCTTTATTTCTTCTATAAATTCTGCATTGTTTCTAACTTTTAATGGTTGATAAATTGGAATATTTTTTCCTAAAGCAAATTCTTTTACAGGAGATGGAATCATTTGCATTCCTCTTCCTTTTGGTTTGTCTGGGTTTGTTACAACTCCCAATACTTTATAATTTACGTTATATACCGCTTCCAATGACTCTTTTGCAAAGTCTGGCGTTCCCATAAATACAATATTTAGCATAATTTATAACATTCCTTCCTAATGCACAAATTTGATTTAAAAAATTAAGTTTGACAACGTCAAAATTGTAATTATTTTTTGTCTTCTTAATACTATTTAGACGAATTATTTTCTGGTTCAATATATTCTAATGTGTTTGGTTCCATAATATCTACAAAAGTAGTTCCATTTAGATGATCTATTTCGTGACATAAAGCTTGTGCTAATAATTCTGTTGCTTTTATTTTTACTTTTTCTCCATTTTCATTAAATCCTTCTACTATAACCTCTTCTGGTCTTTTTACTTTTGCAAATTTGTTTGGAAAGCTTAAACAACCTTCTTCTATTATTCTTTCACCTTTTTGCTTTACAATTTTAGGATTAATTAATTTTACAATTGGTGTTTTTTCATCGTAAATGTCTATTACAATAATTCTTTTTAAAATTCCAACTTGAACTGCAGCTAGTCCTACACCATTGTATTTATGCATTGTTTCTACCATATCTTCTATTAGTTCTTTTACTTTGTCATCAATTATTTCTACTTCTTTTGATACTTTTTTTAATACTTCGTCACCTTCTTGACGTATGTTTCTAATTGCCATATTTTATCACATTCCTTTCTAATGCTCAAATCTAGTTGGAAAAACGATTTTGACAGTGCCAAAATTTAAATTTTTTTCCTCCTAATTTAGATTTGTAGGATTTGTATCTACAATAATTCTTGTTGTTTTTGATTCGACTTTACTGATCGATGAATTAATTATATCTATTAACTGATTACTTAGTTTTCCCTTTATAATCATTCTCCACCTGTATCTATTTTTTATCTTATCAATTGGGCAAGGTAGAGGTCGATATAAAATAACATTACTGTTTTTTTCTTTTATGTTTTTATTCAAAATTGTATATAACTTTTCAGATACACTTTTTATTTTTCCTTCATCTGTATCTGTAAGTCCAATACTTATTATATCGCAAAATGGTGGATATTTCAACTGTTTTCTTAGTTCTATTTCTGTTTCATAGAACTTATCATAATTTTGTTCCTTGCTACATAATACTGCAAAATTTTCTGGATTATATGTTTGTATAATCACTTTTCCAGGAAGCTTCTCTCTTCCAGCACGTCCTGCAACTTGTGTTAAAATTTGGAATGTTCTTTCGTTTGCTCTATAATCTTCTATATATAAACTGCTATCTGCCGCTATTACGCCGAACTAGAGTTACATTTGGAAAATGATGTCCTTTTACTACCATTTGCGTTCCAATTAGAATATCTATTTTTTCATTCTTAAATTTATTTAAAATTTCTTCGTGAGAATTTTTCTTAGTAACAGTATCTATGTCCATTCGAATTGTAGACGCATTTGGAAACAATTTTAAGATTTCTTCTTCTAGTTTTTGTGTTCCTGTTCCAAAGTATTTTATATTTTTACTTTTGCATTGTGGGCATTCTGTTATATTTCTTAATTCATAGCCACAATAATGGCATTTTAGCTTGTTACTTTTTATATGATATGTCATTGCAATATTACAATGCTTACATTTTACAGTATAGCCACATTCACGACACATTACAAAGGTTGAATAACCTCTTCTATTTAAAAATAAAATAGTTTGCTTTTTGTTTTTTAAATTTTCTTCTATTGCAGAGTATAAACTTACACTTAAGGTGCTTCGATTTCCGCTTGCCAATTCTTTTCTTAAGTCTACTATTTCTACAGTAGGTAAAGTAGAGTCGTTTGCTCTTTGTGTTAATTTTAACAGTTCTATTTTTCCTTGCTTTGCCTTATAAAATGTAGTTATATCTGGCGTGGCAGTTCCAAGAACAAGTGGAATTTTATTTTTTCTTGCTATATAGCCTGCTAATTCTTTTGCATTATATCTTGGATTTGTTTCAGATTTATATGAACTATCGTGTTCTTCATCGATAATTATTAATCCTAAATTTTGAATAGGTGCAAAAATAGCAGAGCGTGCTCCTATTACTATTTTACATTCCCCATTTTTTATTTTATTCCACTGATCATATCTTTCTCCCAATGACAGTTTGCTATGTAGAATTGCAATTTTTGATTCTCCAAATCTTGCAATAAATCTTTCGACCATCTGAGGTGTTAAAGATATTTCTGGTACTAAAACAATTGCTGTTTTTCCTCTTTTTAATACTTCTCCTATTAATTGTAAATAAATTTCTGTTTTCCCTGAGCCTGTTATTCCATATAGTAATGATTCTTGATATTCTTTGTTTATAATTGCTTGGTTAATTTTATCAAATGCTTCTTGTTGTTCTTTAGTAAGTTTTAGGTTAGTAGTTGGTTTTACTGTTTTATTTTCAAACGGATTTCTTTCTACTTTTTGTTCTATTATTTCAATATATTCTTTTTTTTCAAGCGTTTTTAATACTGCACTAGTTGTATCTGTTAATATTTCCAAATCTGTTGTTTGTATGCCTTCGTTTTGTATTAAAAAGTTTAGTATCCTTTTTTGTTTTTCTGATTTTATAACTCCGCTTTCTATGTCTTCTTCAATTTCTAAGATATCTTTTTTTAAATATACAAAGTTTAATGTTTTTTCTTTTATTCTATTTTCTAAAATTTTAGTAGATGTTCCAGGAGGTAGCATTAGTTTTATACAATCAGATAAATTACAAAAATACCTTCTTGCCATTAATTTAGCTAGTTCTATATTTTCTTCTGTTAATTTTATACCTTCTTGAATTTTAGCAATATCTTTTAACTTGTATTCTGATTTTTCCTTTAGTCCAATTACAAATCCTTCTTCTAAACTTTTCATCTTTCCAAATGGAACTAGTATTCTATCTCCAACACAAATAGTGCCTTCCATATTGGTTGGTACGTTATAATCAAATATTTTGTTTAAATTTTTAACATTGCTATTGATAATAACTTGTGCTATCATTTTCTCTCCATATTCAATTATTTTAAGATTTCAATCTTATTAAATTATATATTACTTTATTTTATAAAGCAATATTTTTTAATTTTTAATTTGAATGAAGCACAAAAAAAGCGGCTATACCGCTCTTTTTTCTCGCCTATTTTAAAACATATATGGTGTTCTTGGACCTGGATATTGAGGTCTAAATGGTGGTCTTGGCCTATTATTTTGATTTCCTATTAATTCTCTTAAAACTAGTATTCTTATTAAATCTCTTAATAATGGATTTCTATTTCTATTTTCTTGTCTAGTGTTTGGCGTAACAACATTGTTACTTGCTGTTGCAGGCGTTGTTCTATTATTTACTACATCTGGTTTTACAGATTTTATATTTTGTGTACTATTATTTGTTTGTACTTTTCTGTTTTCACAAGTCATTTCGTCACATTCAATATTTTGGTATATTTCATCGGTTATTCTACTTACCAAATCTTCACTTATGTTTTCATTTATGTTCATACAAGCTTTACATATCATTGGATAAATAATTCTATAAATTTCCGGGTACATATTATCTGCATTTACATTATCGTTGTATGTAAAACAATCTTCTTCATATATAGATTGATATGGATACATATTTATCATTGGATTTGGGTTATATCCTAAGTTATTTTGCATATACTCCTGATATGGACCATTATTATACATAAAAAACCTCCTAATATAATATTTGTATATTATATTGAAGGTTTCTTTTTTGTGTTACAAACTATTTACTAATTCTTTAAACTTATTTCCTCTATCTGCAAAATCTTTGAACATATCAAAGCTTGCACTTGCTGGCGATAGTAGAACTATATTGCCTGCCTTTGTGGCTTTTTTTGCAAGAGTTACTGCATCTTTTAAACTATCGCACATATATATATTAATTTGTTTTTCCTCTTTTTCCGCTTCCGCTTTTACTGCATCAAATATTTTTCCAGCGGTAGCTCCAATTAGTATTAAATTATCTACTTTTTCTAGAATTGGTTTTGCTACTGGTGTATAATCTAGGTTTTTATCATATCCGCCTGCAATTAATGTAATTCTTTCAGTAAATGAACTTAATCCAGCAATAGTTCTAGTTGGACTAGAAGCCATTGAATCATTATACCATTTTACACCATCTAATTCTCTTACAAATTCTAACCTGTGTTCTACTCCTTTAAATTCCTTAATGGTTTTAACAGCTTTTTCTGGTTCTACAAGAGTTTGAGTAGCGGCTAATGCTGCGCAAACATCTTCATACATATGTCTTCCTCTTAAAATTAATTCATCTGTATTTAAAATATGTCTTCTTAATTTATCTCTACAATCTTTTATTATATTACCATCTAAAATTATGCCATCTTCTAACTTAGCTTTACTGCTGAAAAATATTACTTTTCCTTCTGCATCTTTTGCCGCTTCTCTTGTAATGTCGTTATCGTAATTTAAAACAACAATTCCGCTTTCGCTTTGATATTTGAATATATTTTTCTTGGCCTCTATATATTCTTCATAAGAACTATGAATGTTTAAATGATTTGGTGTAACATTCGTAATAACAGAAATAGAAGGGCTAATTTCCATTCCCATTAATTGAAAACTGCTTAGTTCCAAAACTGCTATATCTTCTGGACACATTTCGCTTAATTTTGTAAATAATGGTATTCCTATATTACCGCCTAAATAACAATGATAGCCATTATTCTTTATAATTTCATAAATTAGCGAAGTAGTAGTGGTTTTTCCATCACTTCCAGTTACGCCTATTACTTTTCCTGGAAATAATTTCATAAACATTTCAATTTCGGTTGTAATAATTGCTCCTCTTTTTTCTTCTGCTTTTAGCTCTTCCTTAGTTGGCAAACAACTTGGTGCTCTAAATATAATTTGAAATCCATTTAGCTTGCTTAAGCAATCAGGTCCAAATTCATAATTAAAACTATATTCTTTTATTTTTTCTAAACCTTCAGGTGGTATTTTTTCTATTTCTCTATTATCAAATACTGTTACATTAGCATTTAAGTTATGCATATATTCAAGTAATGGAATATTACTTACTCCTATGCCTATTATAGCTATTTTGCATTTTTTCAAAAATTCATTTAACTCTAATAGTTTTTCATTTATGTATTTCATCTTTTCATTCCTTTCTTATCATTAAGCATAAATTTCTTCTTTCAAATATTTTAGTATTTTTTCTGTTGATTCTTCTACGCAACTACATTCTGTAACATCTACCTTTATTGTATTAGGGTAAATTTTATAGAATCCAGCTATCTTTTGTAATCCATCTCTTAATAGAATATTTCTTTTTATTTCTTTTTGATTGTTTTTTTCTTTATATTGTATGCATTTTCTTTTAACACGTTCCTCTAGACTAGCTGTTATAAAAAAGTGATAATCTAATTGTGGATAAATTTGCATCAGTGATCTACCAGATATGATAACATTATAATCTTTTTTTACGTCATTTATAATATCTCTTGCATATTCAAATAATTTCGTATTATCTGCAATACCACCTACAACAGACACAGCTAATGATGATGCTTTAGACTGTAGTTTCTCTTCGTTTGCTAGTTTTCCATCTATATAAATTTTAGATTCTCTATCTTCAATTTTTATTTCTATTTTTAAATCTTCCATATATTGTTTAATATTTGCATTTTTAGTTAGTTTTCTTAGTTTATATAATCTATGTTCCTTTTGCATTAATGCATAAACAATTGCTCGATACAAATTCCCGCCATTTAAAAGAACAAAGTGCTCATTTCTTTTTAATAGTTCTCTACATATACTTGTTTTTCCTGAGCCAACCAATCCTTCTATTCCTATTACAATGTTTTTTTTATTCATAAATAACCTCTTTGTTTACATTTTTTATATTATATAACGAATAGGAACAAAAATCTAGTGTTTCTATCATATTTCATATTTTTTTAATTTTTTGAATTCAGATTTTTTAATTTTTTATATTTTTAAAAAATTCGTATTTTTCTCTTGTATTTATTTGTTTTTTGTTATATTATGTTGGTAATATTATTTATTTTACCAAGGAGGCTAAAAGCTTATGCCAAGAGCAACAAAAGATGCAAAAAATGTTAAAGAAAAAAAGACTGCTACAACTAAGTCTACTACTACAAAAAAGAAAACAACAACATCAACTAAAAAATCAACTACCGCAAGCAAATCTACTACTGCTAAAAAGAAAACAACTACATCAGCTAAAAAATCAACTA
The DNA here is from genome assembly GCA_947594065.1 of uncultured Clostridia bacterium. GTDB lineage: Bacteria > Bacillota > Clostridia > TANB77 > CAG-508 > HGM13634. The sequence goes on along the minus strand of CANQDX010000015.1, from coordinate 11,586 downwards.
CTACAAGCAAATCTACTACTACAAAAAAGAAAACAATCACACCAACTAAAAAAACAGCAACTACAAGTAAACCTAGAACAAAATCTACTAAAAAATCTACTGTAAAAAAATTAGAAAGTAATATTGTTGCTGAATATTATGATTTGCCTTATCGCTATAATGAAACTATAGTTAAAATACTTTATCAAACACCTACTGTTTTGTTTGTATATTGGGACATTGCAGATAGTGATAGAGAAAGATTTGTTAATGAATATGGTGAAAACTTTTTTAATGAAACAAGACCTGTTCTAAAGATTTTTAATTTAACCAAAAACTATAGCTTTGAAGTTGAAATTAATGATTTTGCAAATAGTTGGTATATTCAGGTAAATGATGCTAGTTGCGATTATAAAGTTGAACTTGCGCGTAGGAAATATAACTTAGATAGCCATTCTTCTGATTACATTTATGTGTCTACTTCTAACCAAATTAATTTTCCAAATGACCATATTTTATTAGAAGAATTACAAGATTTTGTTTATTTTAAAAATGTAAAAACAAATCAAAAAACATTAAAAGATATTCGTACTTTGCATTTAATAGGAATTCAGAAAATTTTTAATGTTAACGATTTTTATAAGAGATTTTATAAAGATGAAATTTTAGAAGAAATGAATAATAGAAAATTGCTAAATCCTTCTTCTTTATCATCTTGGAGTTAATTTTTATTATACTTGGGCAAGGTTAAAGCCTTGCCTATCATTTTATATTTAGTTTTAAGGAGTAACTTATGAAAAAGATAAATGGATATGTCAGCTTGGTTCTACACGCGCACTTGCCTTTTGTGCATCATCCTGAAAGTGAAGATTATTTAGAAGAACAATGGCTATTTGAAGCAATATCCGAAACATATATACCTTTATTAATTAATTTTAAAAAACTAGAAGATGAGAAAGTAGACTTTAGAGTAACAATGTCTATAACTCCTCCTCTTCTTTCTATGTTAGATAATAAATTATTACAAGAACGTTATATTAAATATTTAAAAAAGCATATTGAACTTTGTGAAAAAGAGTTAGTACGTACTAAAAATGATGCTAGATTGAATAGTTTATCTCAATACTATTTTGATAGGTATTCTAATGATTTACATATTTTTAAAGATGTTTATAATTGTAATATTATTCAAGGTTTTAAACATTTTCAAGATATTGGTGTTCTTGAAATTATAACTTGCGGTGCAACACACGGCTTCTTTCCTATTCTTTTTATAAATGAAAATACAGTAAAAGCTCAAATTGCTGTTGGCGTTCAAACTTATGAAAAATATTTTGGCAGAAAACCTCGTGGTATTTGGCTTCCTGAATGTGGTTATGTTCCAGAGGCAGATAAATATTTAAAAGAATTTGGAATTGAATACGTTATTACAGAAACACACGGTATTTTATATGCTAACCCTACTCCTATTTATGGGACTTGTAGCCCAATCGTTTCACCCAATGGCATTGTAGCATTTGGTAGAGATTTAGAATCTTCTAGGCAAGTTTGGAGTTCGATAAATGGTTACCCTGGTGACTATAATTATAGAGAATTTTATCGTGATATAGGATATGATGTTGATTACGATTATATTAAACCTTATATTGCATCTAATGGTGCAAGAGTTCCTACTGGTATTAAATACTACAGAATTACTGGTAAAGATTGTCCTAAGGATTATTATAATCCTAGATGGGCATTAGATTCTGTTGAAAAACAAGCTGGACATTTTTTTGATTCAAGACAATCTCAAATAAATGATATTGCACCTTATATGGATAAACCACCTATTATCCTTTGCCCTTATGACGCTGAACTTTATGGACATTGGTGGTATGAAGGTCCATTGTGGTTATATACTTTATTTAAAAAAATTTATTATGATAAATGTAATTTTGCTTTAATTACGCCAGGTGAATATATTGATAAATACCCTGAAATGCAAGAATCTACTCCTTGTCGCTCTAGTTGGGGTGCAAATGGTTATAGTGGAGTATGGCTTAATGAAACAAACGACTATGTACATAGACATCTTCATAAGGCTGGCGATAGAATGGTTGAGCTTGCACATCTTTTTCCTAATGAACAAGATAGCTTAAAACGATTTGCATTAAATCAATGTGCAAGAGAATTATTACTAGCTCAAAGCAGTGATTGGTTATTTATTATTACAAATGGTACAATGGTTGACTATGCTAAAAAAAGAATTAAAGAACACATTGGTAGATTTACAAAATTGTATTACTCTATAAAAAACAATCAAATTGATAAAGAATTTGTTCAAAATATTAATAATATGGATCCTATCTTTCCAGAAATAGATTATATGATTTTTTATTAACACATAAAAGTCTCTCCGAATAAAATAATGTATATCTAAAAACTTTTTAGTAGATAATATGTTATAAGGAGGGACTTTTTTAGTCTATGAAATCACTTTGCGTAAAAACAAATTATTCTCAAGTTATTAATTATTTACTAAAAAATTTTGAAAATATTAATTTAGAGAACACATATATTAGTATTAGAGATTTTAAGCATTTTCAGAATATTATTATTCATTACTTAGGAAATGAAAATCTTAAATTCTATAACAAAGTATCAAATATAATTACAAAATGTATTATTCAGTTTTATGAAGAAAATATTATTTATAATCAAATTGGTCTAAATTATTTTTATTTTAATCATTATGAAAAGAAAAGTATTTTAGATAACACCATTGGCTTATTAGAAGATAAGAAAAATTTTAGTACGCGTTATGATAATATTAATAATGCAGTTTATAAATTTATACGTTCTAATCATTCTCTTTATTTACAAGCTTTTATTGATTTTAATATGACAGATTATATGCAGTTTTTAAACAATCAAATAGAACTTGCTGTTAACAAGTTTTTAATAGATAAGGAATACTTAGAGTTTGTTAATATTTTAAGATTATATATTCGTTCAGAATCCGAAAATTCACAGATAGAACATCTTCACTTAATATATAAAGGAAAGACATCTGTGATTATAGATGATAATAAAAATATTATTTCGTGCAATGATAATATGAAAAAAGCAAAATATATTTCTGATATTTCTTTTTCTTCCAACGATTTTGCTCTTAACACTTTATTAAATTTGGTTCCTAAATCGATAACTTTGCATTTAATAGATGGGTATTGCGATGAATTTATTAATACTCTAAAACTAATCTTTCAGGAACGTATTAAGATTTGCGAAGATTGTGATATATGTAATATTTATAGATGTAAAGAAATTAAAAAATAGGAGTTTCTTAAAACTTAAGAAACTCTTATTTTTGGTTAATGTATTAATATTGACATTTTTATATGAATGATATATTATTTTTTTGGGTGAAACTTATATGTCTAGTTTTGTTTTAAAAATAATTGCACTCATTTCTATGGTGTTTGACCATACAGGATATATTATATTTAAACAATTTTCGTGGATGAATTATATTGGTAGGCTTGCATTCCCTATTTTTGCTTTTCAGCTTACTGAGGGATATTCTCACACACATAATTTAAAAAAATATTTTTTCAGATTAATTATTTTTGCTTTTATTTCGCAAATTCCTTATATGTTATTTTTAAATTTATTTACCGACAACGTACATCTTAATATTTTATTTACACTTCTTCTTGCATTGTTTGCTATAACGCTTTATGATAAAATTAGTAATAAATATTTAGGAACATTTTTGGTTATATTATGCCTTGTTATTGCCCATTTCTTTTATTTTGATTATGGTTGGTATGGTATAGCTATTGTATTTATTTTTTATTTATTGAAAAATAAAAAGCTTTTAATGAATTTATCATTTACATTAGTTACTTTTATTAATTACTTTTGTAAATATATAATATCTTCTCGTATTGAATATTTATTGATTATTGGTTTTTGCGTTTTAGCACTTATTCCAATTAATATGTACAATGGTAAAAAAGGAAAAGATATAAAATATTTGCTTTATATTTTTTACCCACTTCATTTGATTGTTTTATATCTTGTTCATTTTTTAGTATAAGTTTAAAATTAACCCCAAAGGTTCTAGCCTTTGGGGTTAAAATATGTTAATTATTGCCACAACAGCCAAAGTTTGTAAACAACAATAAGAATACAATTAAGAAAAATAGAATAGTACTATCTCCTCCTATGCCGTTATTATTGTTGCATCCACAATTTCTAAATAGACCACTTAATGGGCCACCAGAATAAGTATTATTATTTCTTACTTCATCTTGCATAAGCTATCCTCCCCTTTATTTTCTTATGGTATAGTATGCAATTTTCTTATTTTGTGTTACAATATATGTATAAAATTTTATAAAATAAGTGTAGTGATGTTATTATGATAAAAAAAGTAGAATTATTGTCTCCTGTGCGGAGATTTTGAATGTTTAAAAGCTGCTGTACAAAATGGAGCTGATAGTGTGTATTTAGGTGTTTCAGATTTTAATGCCCGCTATGGCGCTAAAAACTTTACAATTGAAGAATTAGAGCAAGCAATCGATTATGCTCATCTTAGAAATGTGAAAGTTTTTCTAACACTTAATACATTAGTAAAAAATGATGAATTAAACGATGTTTTGCAATTAGCTGAAAAAGCTTATGAATATGGAATAGATGCAGTAATTGTACAAGATTTAGGATTAGCTTCTCTTCTTTTTAAATATTTTCCTAATCTTCCTATTCACGCAAGCACTCAAATGACGTGCCATAATTTATCTGGTGCAAAATTTTTAGAAAGTTATGGCTTCAAAAGGATTGTTCTTGCTAGAGAATTATCAATTAATGAAATTGAATACATTAAATCTAATACGTCTTGCCAAATAGAAGTTTTTGCACACGGTGCTTTATGTATTTCTTATTCTGGACAATGTTTATACTCTAGTTTAATTGGCGGTCGCTCACGGTAATCGTGGAAAATGCGCTCAAGGATGCAGACTTCCTTATTCATTATTAGAAAATGATTCTACAATTGATAAGGGGTATTTACTTAGTCCAAGAGATTTATGTTCTTTAGAACTTTTGCCTAAATTATTAAAAATTGGAATTACTTCTTTAAAGATTGAAGGCAGAATGAAAAAACCTGAATATGTTGCAACAGTTACAAGAATTTACAGAAAATACATAGATAAAATTGAGAATAATGAAAAATATATAATTGATGAACAAGATAAAAAAGATTTGCTACAAGTGTTTAACCGTGGTGGTTTTTCTACTGGTCATTTAGCAGATTCTCCTAATCAAAATTTAATTTATAAAGAAAAGCCAAACAATATGGGTATTTATATTGGTAATGTGTCTAAATACAATTCCAATAAAGGTCATATTACATTATCTTTAAATGAACCAATTAATATTGGCGATACAATTTCTTTTGAAAAGGAAAATACAGTTTATACTATTTCGGAAATTATGAATGGTAATCAAAATTTTTCTTCTGCTGAACCTAATAGTAAAATAACTATTGGAAGAATGAAAGGCAACATTCATCCTAGTGATAAGATTTTTAAGCTTTCTAGTAAAGCCTTATTAAATGATGTAAAAGAGAACTTATCAAAAGAAAATAAAAAAGAGCTTTTAAGTGCAGTTTTGGATGTTCACTTAGATTCTCCAATAAAGCTTCAAATATATGATAATAAAAATCATCAAGTTGTTGTAGAATCTTCTGATTTACCCGAGGTTGCAATTAACTCTCCTATTACTAAGGAAAAAATAGAAAATCAACTTAATAAATTAAATGACACTCCTTATCTTTTTAAAAATATAAAAATCAATTTAGATAATAATTTATTTTTGCCACATATTAGTAGTATTAATGAATTAAGAAGAAATGCAATTAAGCAGTATTCTGACATAATCACAAATGAATATAAAAGAAAGAAAAAAGGAAAAATTGAATATTCTTATTCATCAAAATTAAATGAGAAAAGTAAAACAAATCATAAAATATGTCTATTACTTAATAATCTAAATTTAGATTTTGATTATTCAAAATTAAATAAAGTTGATAAATTGTATATTCCATTAAAATATTTTCACTTAAAAGAATATAAAAAGATTTTAAGCAATTTATCTAATTGTTTCGACCTTTATATTTATTTGCCTAATATATTGAAGCCTAATTTTAGAAATTTGTTAATTGACACAATTGAAAATTCTTTAAAACAGTATAATATAAAAGGTTTTGTTTTATCAAACATTGGTGATTTTTATTTGCTTAAACCTTATAAGGAAAATTATGAATTGATAGGAAATTATAACTTAAATCTATTTAATAATGCATCTTGTGAAAATTTGGATGTAAATACGATAACAATTTCTCCTGAATTAAATAAGGAAGAAATTAACTTAATTGCTAATAATTGCAAAAACAAAAATAGTGAATTTATTGTTTATGGACAGATACCTCTAATGACTTCTAGTTATTGCTTACTTGGTAAATCTAACAAATGCTACCCAAACTGTGAACAAAAATGCAATTTAAAAAGTAAATATTATTTAAAAGATAGAATGAATTTTTTATTTAGAGTTGTACCTGATAATATTCAAACGATTACAACTATTTATAATTGCAAAATTAATTCTATTGATACTAATCAAGTAAATTATGTTTCTAATTTTAGAATAGACATTTTAGATGAAACAATAGAAGAAATAAATTCAATTATTGAATTTGTTAAAAACACTAAGAAAATAGAAGGCAAAAATTATACAAACGGCAATTTGAACAGATGTGTATAGTTTTTTAAATTTTTTTATTTTTATTATTATGTGTTAGAATATTTTTTTTATTTATGTTCATACTATTATTAATTAAATTCTTTGGAGGTGCTTATTATGGAAAAGAAAAATAATAATAAAAATAATAATAACAACAATCAAAACAACAATAACAACCAAAATCAAAATAACAATAGATAGTTTTTTTTAAATCCCCTTGCGATTTATTTTACAAGGGGATTTTTTATTTAATAAACTTATAATAATATGGCTGAATATCTGGAAGGTATTCCCTAACTCTTACTACTGTTCCATCATTTAAAGTAATTGTTAGATTTGGATATGCTAATACCATTGTTTTATCTCCAAAATATTTTTCGATGAAAGCTTTCTTTTTTTCGTTTGAATAAATCTGATTGTATTGCTCTATTGTTCTTTCTTTGTTTGGAATATCTAAATTGTTTTGTACAGATTGTCTCATTAAATATAGGTTAATTGCTATTCCAGAAACAACACAATTAATTATTAGTAAAATAATAATAATTAAAACAATTGCTTTTAAAACTTTAATATTTATCTTACTCTTTATAAAATCAATCATTTTATCTACTCTAGGGTTAATTACTCTCATAAAGTAAACTCCTAATAATCCCCAAAATAGAGAATATAAAAAGCAAATTCTTCCATTTAAATTTAAAAATCTATTTGAGTAATCCCACCATCTAACGTGTAAAAATATTTCTCCAACAAGACTAATAACATATTCTACAACAGAGCCTACTATAAAGCCACCAAGAAATAAAAGATGGTTATTTTTCTTGAAATATCTATTTAAGAAAACATACATAACAACTGCTCCAATGCCATATATGCTACAAAATGGACCATATAGAAAACTTTTTCTGCTCTCTATAACATTATAAAACACCATTGCAAATACTGTTTCAATTATAAAGCCAATTACGCTATAAATAATAAAATATGCTAATAATCTCCATATACTTGCACCTAGTATTGTAAAGCTTTTTTTCTTTGTTTCTTCCATCTATATTCCTTCCCTTTTCCATTTATAAAACTACAATCCCTCAATTTTGCTGTTTTAAATTATCAATTGTATATATCTTAACACATATCTTATAAAATATATATACTAAAAATAAAATTTATTTGAATAAATTTTCTAATATTTCACTTAATTTAATATAAAGCTTTATAAATAAAGTAACATATCAGTTTATCAATTCACATTGTATTTGATTATCTAAGTTTTTTCAATATATTTTTTAAAAATTAACTTTTTTATCTAGTGAAAATTTCTTATTAGATAAAAAATGCTAGGGGGTAAACACCCCCTAGCACTTATTATGAAAGATTTTTCATATCTCTTTCCTTGTGTTTCTTAGAGATTGCATTCGCAACTGGCATTATCATAATAACAAATGCGAAAAGCGTTGTCAACCAAATTATAAGTCCATATGCAGCAATAAAACCACAAACAGCTATTTTATGATATTTTACAAATTCTTCCTTTGAAGAAAAGTCGGTTTTTTTACTTAAAACCTCAAAATCTTTTGATAATGTTACTGTCATACTTGGAGAAAATGATGAAAAAATTCCATATTCTATATTGTTGTCAAGGCTGTACTTAAATATAATTTTATCATCTTTATAAGTGATTTCATATTCAGCAACATCCTCAGGTATTGCACCTACATTAATTCCATCTTTTCCTATAACATTATCAGCAATCTCATCAAGATATTCATTGGCACTTTCAAGATTTGCTTCTACCTCTTCGCTCTGATTACGCGTCATAATATGATCGTAAATAAAGCCAAAGATAATACTTATTGCAATTAGGGCAATAAAAGTGATGCTTAGTTTTAAAGTTGCACGCGTGATTTCTTTTTGAGATCTACTCGAACACCAATCGCAAAAATACCGTTTTTCTTTCATAAATGAACTCTCCTTTACAATAATTATTGTTAAAAGTTAATATATTCAAAACTTGCTTATTAGCAAGATAAAAAAGTTATGTAAATATCTTACCATATTTTACGTATTTTTACAATAAATTTTATGAATAATCTTTTTTATTTTAACTACAATGTAATACATAATTTTTTATTTTAATTACAAAATTAAATGGTTTTATAACATTGTATGAACTTGAAATAGCAGCAAAATTATTTAAAGTAGACGATAATAAACTCATATTATTAAGAAACTATTATTTTTTTCTTAAACTTTTATTATTCTCTTTTTCTAATTGTTTTAGGCTTTTTTTCGGTGTAGGTAAGTCTTCTGGCATAGTTCCACCATTTTTAGCAATTACTTCTCTTATATTTTTACCAATATAATAATGGGTTTTATTAGCTTCTTTTTCAGTCTTGATATTATCTTTTTTTAATTTTTGCTCTGTTTGAGAAATTCTAAATAAATTAGCAATAAGCTCATCACTTCCCATATTGTCCAAAATGTCTTCTCTATATCTTAATCCTTTTCTTTTAGCAATATCATCAGCAGTTTCACCATTATATAGTCCTTTATATCCATAATTATGAAATCTATCAAAATTTTTAACTCCCGCTTTTTTTGCTGTTTGATTAAGAGAATAATTTCCTTTTCTTGTTAAATCTCTTTGATAAAATCTCTTTTCATCTTCTGTAAGCATACTATATTCTTTTTCAGTGATTTCTTGCTTTCTAGTTTGAACTGCAAAATATGTTTGAGCAAGTGCAATTACTTTTTTTCTGCTATCTCCATTTTGTGCTATTAAATAGCAAGCATAACGAGTTAATTTATAATCTTTGATTTCAACTTCTGCATTATTAGCACGTTTTGACAACTTATTGATGTCAATAAAATGTTCAAACACACTAATATCACTATTTTCACAAGAAATTTTAGCTTTATCAATTATTTTTTCGAAATTCTGCCAATTTGAATACTGTAAAATGAGCATAAGTTCTCTAGCATACCAAAACTCAACTCCATTTTCATCAATATGCTTAATATCTTCAAATGACTTATTATTATCAATTTCTTTCAATATTATCATCTCCGTTTCGTAATATTTTTATTATTTAGATATTATCTATAAAACAATTGTTTGTAATTGTCAATAATATTTTAAATTTTTATATAATAGAAATTTCTTATTAGATAAAAAATGCTAGGGGGTAAACACCCCCTAGCACTTATTATGAAAGATTTTTCATATCTCTTTCCTTGTGTTTCTTAGAGATTACAGTCGCAACTGACATTATCAAAATTACAGATCCGAATACAATACAAAAAATGCAAATAGCTATCTTACAATTTTTTAAAAATTCTTTTTCTTCATTTGAAGAATAGTATGGTTTTTTACTTAAAACCTCAAAATCCTTTGATAATGTTACTGTCATACTTGGATAAGTTGATGCAATTCCATTTTCTGTATTGTTGTCAAGGCTGTACTTAAATATAATTTTATCATCTTTATAAGTGATTTCATATTCAGCAACATCCTCAGGTATTGCATCCATATTAATTCCAGCTTTTCCTATAACATTATCAGCAATCTCATCAAGATATTCATAAGCACTTTCAGAATATGCTTCTACCTCTTCGCTATGATTATGCACCATAATATTCTGGTAAATCAAGCTACATATAATGGTCACAACAATACTAAAAATGATTACTACTAGTATTATAGACTTGTTAGAACCACAATCGCAAAAATACCGTTTTTCTTTCATAAATGAACTCTCCTTTACAATAATTACTGTTAAAAGTTAATATATTCAAAACTTGCTTATTAGCAAGATAAAAAAAGTTATGTAAATATCTTACCATATTTTACGTATTTTTACAATAAATTTTATGAATAATCTTTTTTTAACTACAATGTAATACATATAAAATATGTAAACTTGTATCATAAAAATATAATGTATAATAATAAAATTTTGCATAATTTTTTCCAAAATCTCTATTATTTTTATCGAAAAGTATGAAATAATCATTCTCATCTATAATATTGTCGTTAAAATCATATTCTTCAAGCCTGTTTTGTTTATCCATTCTTTCTTTGAAGTTATTATAATATAATTTTATCTCATTAATATTTTCTTTATTAACCTTATCATATAATTTATAAAAATCAGCATCTTCTTTTGGTTCATAATAATATTTATAATATTCTAAATAGTGCTGAAATCCATACTTATCTCCATATGTTTCTGATTTGAAATACCCTTTTATTACATTTCTATCACTTAAAAGATAGTACAAAAATAAAATTGCAAATACTAACAGTAATAATGAAACATATAAAATTATGTTTGATTTTTTCATACTTAACCTTTCTATTTATTTTGAATTTTATAATCTTCATTTTTTATTTTAATTACAAAATTAAATGGTTTTATAACATTGTATGAACTTGAAATAGCAGCAAAATTATTTAAAGTAGACGATAATAAACTCATAATTATTGAATCTGTTGATGTAAAATAATCTTTTAGATTTTTAATATCTGTAAAATCATACTTATCTATAATTTCCATATTTAGATACCAATTGCCATTTTTCTTTTTAGTTGCTCTTAAATTTAAAGTAGCATTATGTAAAGACAACAATAGGTCCCCTCCACAAAAACTTATAAGTTTATTTTCTATATTAATTTCTTCGTCAGTTAATAAACTATTTATATATTGTTTGAACTCATCATTTTCAAATAATATTTTAGTAATGTTTCCATCTTCAATGGTTAATATATCTCCTTCTTTTTCATATTCTCCTGAATTTGTTAATGAAATTTGCATTAAATATGCA
>CANQDX010000014.1 GCA_947594065.1 uncultured Clostridia bacterium | reverse complement strand
AAAGACAAAGAGAAAACTGAGCAAATTTGCTCAATTTTACTTGAGAATTTTTGCTCAGTTTTATTATACAATTTACAAACGAAGACATTGTCAAAAAATAAGAATAAAAGGCGACAAAAAATCCTTGCAATTTTGGAAAAATAGTATATAATATTTCGCATAGGGGAAAAGAAGTTTTTAAAAAATTTCTTTTCCCTATTTTAATATTCCATCTAATGAATTAATTAGGAAATGGAAAAAAATATGAATATCTAATATTTACAAAATGTTTTAGTGGGTATATAATATAATGGAAAATAGCTAAGTAACAAGAAAGTTACCAGTTTGTAGCTTAAAAATAATAAATAAAATAATAAATTTAACAAACAATAGAAAGGAACATAATTATGAGTTATTTTTTTGAAAGAAAAGTAAATTATTATGAAACGGACAAAATGGGAGTAGTGCACCATTCTAACTACATTAGATATATGGAAGAAGCTAGATGTTCTTGGTTAGAAAGCATAGGAATGCCTTTTTCACTTTTAGAAAAAAATAATATTACTATTCCGGTATTAGGAGTAAGCTGTAATTATAAATATCACGCTACTTTTGGAGATACAATATGTATTTATACATATATGAAAGAGTACACTGGAGTAAGAATGACAGTTGGATATGAAATGAAAGATAAAGAAACTGGTAAAGTTTTTTTAACGGGAGAAACGAAGCACTGTTTTACAGATAACAATATAAAACCAATCAATTTAAAAAAATATGCTCCTGAATTTAGTAATAAATTTCAAAAATTAGTAGAAGAATAATAGAAAAGAGGTGAAAAATATGAAAGAAACAATAATAAATGTAAATGGAATGGCTTGTACTGGATGTGAAAACAGAATTCAAAACGCTCTAAAAAGTATTGATGGAGTTGAAACAGTAGTAGCAAACCATAATAATGGAACAGTAAAAGTAACAGCAAAAGATGAAGTATCAGTAAATGTTTTGAAAGAAAAAATTGAAGATATTGGATTTGAGGTAGTAAAGGAAAATTAGTTTATGAAAAAAATAATTTTATCAATTGACGGAATGACGTGTTCTGCCTGTTCTAATGGACTTGAAAAATATTTGAATAAGCAAAATGGAATTGTTAATGCCAGTGTTAATTTAGTAATGGCAAATGCTACAGTTGAATATGATGAAAAAATATTAAACCAATTAAAAATAGAAGAATTTGTAAAGCAAGCAGGCTTTAAAAGTCTAGGAGAATTTAAAGAAATAAAGCTTGAAAAGAAAAGTAAAAAAGAAAAAATAAAGTTTATTGTTTTTACAATATTAGCTATTGTTTTAATGTATGTCTCAATGGGACATATGATTCATTTACCTACTTTAGAAATCATAAATCCACATATTAATCCAATAGGTTATACTATTTGTTTACTTTTGCTTACTATTGCATTTATATTTTATGGATGGGATATTTTAAAAAATGGTTATAAAAATCTAATTCATAAAACACCCAATATGGACACATTAGTAGGCATTGGTGTAATTAGCAGCTTTCTATATAGTTTATATAGTACGTATATGATTTTAAAAGGAAATAATAATTATACAATGAATCTATATTTTGAATCAGCTGCTATTGTTATTTACTTTATAAAATTGGGTAGATATATTGATGGAATTAGTAAGGACAAAACTAAAGAAGCAATTAGCAAATTAGTAAAATTAACACCAGATATGGCAGTAATAAAAATAGATGGAGTAGAAAAACAAGTTACTCTAGATGAAATAAAAAAAGGAGATATTGTTGTATCAAAGCCTGGAGAAAAAATTGCAGTAGATGGTGAAGTGATTTTAGGAAAAGCACACTTAGATGAATCTTTTATTACTGGAGAAAGCAAACCTGTATCAAAAGAAATAGGTTCTAAAGTGGTTGCTGGAAGTATGAACTATGATGGGTATATAGAATATAGAGCTGAGAAAATTGGAAAAGAATCAACAATATCTGAAATTGTAAAATTAGTAGTAGAAGCTAGCAACACAAAAGCTCCAATTGCAAAAATAGCGGACACAGTGTCAGGGTATTTTGTACCAACTGTTATGCTTATTGCAGTGCTTACCTTTATTATTTATTTATTAATTGGTCAAAGTTTTGGTACGTCACTTATCACTTTTGTTACAATATTAGTAGTAGCGTGTCCTTGTAGTTTGGGACTTGCCACACCGCTTGCTATTGTTGTAAGTGAGGGGCTATGTGCTAGTCATCATATTTTAATTAAGAAAAGCGAAATATTGGAAAATGCAAAGAAAGTAAACACTATTGTATTCGATAAAACAGGTACTTTAACCTATGGAAAACTAAGAATTGCAGAAATATTAAATTTTAGCGATTTAGAAGAAAAGAAATTAGTACAAATGGTAGGTAGTTTAGAAAGCAAAGGTTCTCACCCAATAGGAAAAGCGTTTGTAGATTATTTAGAAGAAAATAAAATGCAAACTTTACCAGTAGAAGCATTTGAAAATATTGCTGGAATGGGAATGATTGGCAAAATTGAAAATGTGGATTTCATTATAGGAAATGCAAAAATATTAGAAAAATATCATATTGAAAACACATATCTAGATAAGGAAAAAGAATTAGCAGAAAAAGGAAATAGTATAGTATATGTGGCAAAAGAAAAAAAATTAATAGCATTAATTGGAGTAAATGATATTGTAAGAGAAAATGCAAAAGATGTAATTAATCAGCTAAATATAAACAATATAGAAACTATTATGCTTACAGGCGATAATAAAGATACAGCGGAAAAAATTGCAAATGAAATAGGAATAACGAAGATTATTTCAAATGTAGTTCCAGCCGAGAAAGCAAATATTATAAAAAAATTAAAAACAGAAAATAAATTTGTATTGATGTGTGGGGATGGAATAAATGATAGTCCTGCGCTTGCAAATGCTGACATTGGCGTTAGTGTAAACAGTGGAACAGATATTGCAATGGATTCATCTGATGTAATATTAACTAGAAATAACTTAGATTGTATTTTACAATTAATCAATATTAGTAAAAAAACAATAAGAAACATAAAGCAAAATTTATTTTGGGCATTTTTCTATAATATGTTAATGATTCCAATTGCAATTCGGAGTGTTAAAACCAATTGGAATAGCAATTAACCCAATGATAGCAAGCATAGCTATGGTATTTAGCAGTATAACTGTTATCTTAAATGCCCTAAGATTAAAAAAATGTAAAGTATAAAAATTATATTAAGCAAAGAAAGAAGCACTAAAAAAGTGCTTCTTTCTTTGTTTTAGGAGTTTGAATTTCTAATTATTAGAAGTATTCCACAACCCCTTTTTTGCAGTAAAAACGTCCAAAGACTTGAATTTTGGAATCTTTTTCTGTTTTCTGCAAAATGATTTGACTGTTGCAATTGCATTTGCCCAAGACAGTCATTCCGGTGGTGCAAAGGTCGCCTTTACAGCTAAGATTACCACAAATAAAAATCTTTGCGGTCTCCATTTCACCTTTGCATACGAGGTCATCACACGTTGTGATTTTGTGAGTCGACATGTTACCCTTGCAGATAAGTTTTCCGTTGACCAGAATGTCAGTAGTGCACATATCGTCCTCACAGAAAATGTCACTACCAACCCATACTTTGCCAGCTTGCATTTTACTCATACAAGTAAAATTGCCGCCAGCTGAAACTTCCAAAGCCCGCAGTGCGCCGCATTGAAAGTCCCCGAAGACTTGAATCAATTTGGTGCTTGATACCAAGCCATCACAGTAGATGCTTTTGGATGAAATAACAGAATGCCGACAGAAAAAATCTGTTGCTTCAATGTTACCATCTACAACGTGGAGGGTGGAATTCAAGGAAAGGTCGTTATCAAGGAGTATATCTCCATTGATAACAACATCCCCATGAAAATCTTTAGGGAGTGAGTTCAGCTCGCTTGCTTGAACACTTCTGTTAAAGCAAACGATTTCTTCTTGAGGTCCTGTGTTGCGTTTCATGGTTCTAACTCCTTTTAAATTATTACAAACTGCTTTTAGCAGTATGTTGATATATTATATCACATAATTATGTAAATTTCAAGATTCGTACTAAAATACCTAAACTGTTAAACTAATTTGCAATGTTGATATAAGAATTATAAAAGAATTTATCATAAATACTACACAAAATTGCAATAATATGTTACAATAATAAGGTAATAATTACGAAAATAAAAAGTGTAAGGAGGAATTAACGATGTCAGGACATAGCAAATGGCATAACATAGCAGCTAAAAAAGGAAAAGCAGATGCTGCAAGAGGAAAAATATTTACCAAATTAGGAAGAGAATTATTAATTGCTGTTAAAGAAGGTGGACCTGACCCGGCTGGTAATTCTAAATTAAAAAACGTAATTGCAAAATGTAAAGCAGCAAATATGCCAAACGATACAATTAATAACTCAATAAAAAAAGCTACAGGAAGCAATGAAAATTATGAAGAAGTAACTTATGAAGGATATGGTACAAATGGTGTGGCAGTTATTGTAAATGCAGCAACAGATAATAGAAATAGAACAGCAGCAGATGTAAGACACGCATTTGATAAATCTGGTGGAAACTTAGGAACAACTGGATGTGTATCTTATCTATTTAATAAAAAAGGATTAATTGTAATTGATAGAAATACTACTAATTTAGATGAAGATGGTATGATGATGCTTGCTTTAGATAGTGGAGCAGAAGACTTTGAAGCATCTGAAGAAGTTTATGAAATTACCACATCTCCAGAAACATTTTCAGAAGTAAGAGAAAAATTGGAAAAAGAGGGACTTGAATTCTTAGAGGCCGATGTTAAACTAATTCCTACAACCTATATAGAACTTAATGAAGAACAAGGCGAAAAAATGCAAAGATTAATTGATAGATTAGAAGATTTAGATGATGTTGTAGAAGTTTCTCACAATTGGGCTGAATAAAATAGGTATAAAATAGAAAACAAAGCATATACATATAGTATGTGTTTTGTTTTTTTATTTTTTATAAAATTTCTATTAAATAAAAATGCTACAATCACCATTGCTTTTGAGGGTTGAAATATGGACAAGTTAGAAATATTAGAGTATTTTCCAAATCATATAAAACAAGTATTAAGTGACCACATAAATTTAAACAACTATGCTAAGTTAGAAGAAATTAGAATAAGAGTAAATAAACCAATAATATTAAAATTCACTGAAAATACAGAAATAATAAATAAAATTATTCAAACAGAAGATATTTTGCATATAATGGAATACATAACAGAAAATTCAATCTATTCTTATCAAAAACAAATTTGTGAGGGGTATATTACATTAAAAGGTGGGCATAGAGTTGGAATATCAGGAAACGTTGTTGTTGAAAATGATAGAGTAATAAATATTAATTATATTTATAGCCTAAATTTCAGAATATCAAAAGAAATAATAGGTGTAGCTAATGATATTATGAATTTTATTTATGAAGATGGAAAAGTGTATAATACACTTATCATTTCGCCACCTGGAGCTGGAAAAACTACCATATTAAGAGATTTAATTAGAAATTTAAGTGAATACAAAACAATTGGTGTAGTGGACGAGCGAGGAGAAATTGCAGCAATGTATAAAAATGTTCCTCAAAACAATTTAGGTCTTCAAGTTGACATTTTAAATAATATTCCCAAAAGCATTGGAATGAAAATGCTAATAAGAAGTATGGCGCCAGAAGTAATTTGCGCAGACGAAATTGGAACTAAGGAAGATGTAGAAGCCATCAAATATGCAGTAACATCAGGTGTTAAAGGAATTTTTACTGCACATAGCGATAGTTTACAAGCAATAAAACAAAATCCAATCTTAAACAGTTTATTAGAAAACAACTTAATTGAAAGAATTATTATTTTGGAAAAACAAGATAAAAAAAGAAATTTTTATGTACAATCTCTTAATAGCAATGAATTTATGGTAAATATAAAATAAATAGTCTATTGACAATTCAATAAAACAATTATAAAATGCAGTATATATAGAAAAGAGGTAGTGAAAATGTCAAAAATAAAAATAGATCTTTCAAATACAGGTATATCTATGGAAGAAATACTAAATTATAATGAACAAGTTATGAATATTCATAATGAATTACAAGCAAATAAGCAAAATGAAAAAGAATTTTTAGGATGGCTAGATTTACCAACCAATTATAATAAAGAAGAATTCAAAAGAATTGAAAAAGCAGCAGAAAAAATAAAAAAAGATTCTGATGTGCTTATTGTAATTGGAATAGGTGGTTCTTATTTAGGAGCAAGAGCAGTAATAGAAAGTCTAACGCACAGTTTTTATAATTATGAAAAAAGAAAAACGCCTCAAATATTCTTTGCTGGCAATAATATGAGTCCAAGATATATTTTAGATTTAATAGATTTATTAGGTAATAAAGATTTTTCTATTAATGTTATATCAAAATCTGGTACTACAACAGAGCCTGCTATTGCTTTCAGAGTTTTTAGAGAAATATTAGAAAATAAATATGGAATAGAAGAAGCTCAAAAAAGAATTTATGTAACAACAGATAAAGAAAAGGGAGCTTTAAAAACATTATCAAATGAAGAGGGATATGAAACATTTGTTATTCCGGATAATGTTGGCGGAAGATATTCTGTGTTAACTGCAGTAGGATTATTGCCAATTGCAGTATCAGGAATTAATATTGAAAAATTGATGCAAGGAGCTAGATTTGCACAAGAAAAATACTCAGATAGTAATGTAAAATATAATGAATGCTATCAATATGCAGTTGTTAGAAATATATTTTATTCTAAAAATAAAGAAATTGAAATATTAGCAAATTATGAACCTAAACTTCATTATTTCACAGAATGGTGGAAACAGTTATATGGAGAAAGTGAAGGAAAAGAATTAAAAGGAATTTTCCCAGCAGGAGTTGACTTCACAACAGATTTGCATTCAATGGGACAATATATTCAAGAAGGAAGAAGAAATCTATTTGAAACAGTTCTAAATGTAGTAACCACATCACAAGATATTTCTATAAAAAAGGACGAAGACAATTTAGATGGATTAAACTATTTAACAGGAAAAACTTTAGACTACATTAATAAAAAAGCAATGGAAGGAACTATAAAAGCGCATACAGATGGAGATGTTCCTAATATTGTTATTAATATAGAAAGCCTAACAGAAGAAGCAATAGGAGAATTAATATATTTCTTTGAACTTGCTTGTGCAATGTCTGGTAAAATATTAGGAGTAAATCCATTTAATCAACCAGGTGTTGAAAAATATAAAACAAATATGTTTAAGCTATTAGAAAAACCGGGATATTAATAAAAGAGAAAAAAATCTCTAGCAAAAATGCTAGAGATTTTTTTTAGATTACATCTGTTGCTGTCCAGGTATAATATAGTCAACAATACCATATATAATTGCACCAATAATAGCAGCAATCCAAGAAATTGAATAACCTGCAACAAAATATTGTGTTACATATAGTGTAACAGCTGCTAAAACAAATCCAACAAATCCTTTACCAAAAGGTGTGGCATCTAATCCTGTAAATTTAACAATTAAATAATCTATTATTGTAAGTACAATTGCAGCAATTGCAAGTGACCATATATTATTTATTGAAAATCCAGGTGTAAAAAATGCTGTAATTGCAAGCACAATAGCTGCCGTTACAAGTCTTCCTACTATTTGACCAAACGTTGAAGTTTGATGATTTGAACTAACATTATCTTGGTTATTAGACATAAACTAAAACCTCCTTTAACTAAAAAAATTAGTTATAAATATATTTTGAACAAAAATAAAAAAAATATTCAAAATATATTTATCAAAAGAATAATTTTAGAAAATTATGAAAAGAATATATAAAAGAAAATAAAAAACTAGGAAGGACAAAAAAGAATGTTAATTACATTTATAAGAGCAATCATATTATATATTGTTGTTTTAATTGTTATGCGATTAATGGGAAAAAGAGAAATAGGACAGCTTCAGCCATTTGAGCTTGCAATTTCAATTATGATTGCAGATTTGGCATCAGTTCCAATGACAGAACTTGGAATTCCCATCACAAACGGAATTATACCAATTCTGGCTTTACTAATTATGTACACAATAATTTCTTTCTTAAATATGAAAAATATTAATATTAGAAGAATTATATCTGGTCAGCCATCTATATTAATTTATAGAGGAAAAATAGATGAAGAAAAATTAAGAAAGGAAAGAATCACAATCAACGAATTACAAGAAAGACTAAGGCAAAATAGTATATTCAGCCTTTCAGATGTAGAATATGCCATATTAGAAACAAGTGGCCAAGTAACAATTATTCAAAAACCAGAAAAGAAAAATCCAACTATGCAAGATTTGAATATTCAAGCAGATTATGAAGGAATACCTTATGACTTAGTAATAGATGGAAAGGTAATGTCAGATAATTTAAAAGCAATTGGAAAAGATATGATTTGGTTAGAAAAACAATTAAAAAACTTCGATGCTAAACCTGAAAATACTCTAATTGCAACAATAGATGGAAAAAATTCATTTTTCTGTCAGAAAAAATTAGAGAAAAAGTAAGGTACAAAAAATATTGAAAAAGGGTGAAAAGAATAATTTATGTATAAAGAAATTGTTATTATTCTTACAATAATTGTGTTGATTGTGGGATTAGACATTTTAACTAATAACTATACAACAAAAGCTGTAGCAATTATGTCGGAAGAATTGAATGTTTTGAGAAAAGCAATACTTGAAGAAAGAAAAGAAGATTCTCAAAATCAAATGAGCCATATAAAAGAAATTTGGCAACAAAAAAAAGAAGTCTTAGCATATTATTTAGAACACGATGAATTAGAAAAAGTTGAAACTCAATTAATAGGACTAGCTGCTAATATCAATATGGGAGAACAAAAAGAAAGTATTGTTCAATTAGATACAGCTATATTTATTCTAGAACATATTGAAAAAAAGGAAAAATTCGATATAAGCAGTATTTTTTAACACAGAGTTGCTTTTTTAATTTTTAAACTATATAATAGTACAAAAGAAAATAGCAAGAGGTAAGAAAAGTTGGAATTAAAAGGCGAAATCGTAGATGTAATTTATAAAAATGAAGTAAATAGTTACACCATAGCAAATTTAGAAACCGAAAGCGAAATATTTACAGTAGTAGGTTATTTGCCTTTTATTAGTGTTGGAGATAATTTAAAGCTAGAAGGAAAATTTGTTACCCATCAAGAATATGGTAGACAATTTAAAATAGATACATTTGAAAAAATAATGCCAGAAACACTAGATGCATTAGAAAGATATTTAGCAAATGGAAGTGTAAAAGGAATTGGACCCGCAACAGCAAACAAAATTATTAAAGAATTTGGAGAAGAAACAATTTCAGTTTTTAAATTTGAACCACAAAAACTTTCTAGAATTAAAGGAATAAGTAGTAGCAAAGCAATTGAAATTGCAGAAAGCTTTAATGAAAATTTTGAATTATGGCAACTCGTAGGATTTTTAGATAAATTTAAAATTCCAGTAAGTTCAGCACAAAGTATTTATAAAAAAATTGGAGAAAATACTATTCAAAAAATTGAAGAAAATCCATATATGTTGGTGGACTTAGTAAGGGGAGTAGACTTTAAACAAATCGATAAAATGGCATTAGATTTAGGAATGGATTACACAAATCCAGAAAGAATTTCTAATGGAATAAAATATGCTTTAAATCTTGCTACTACTAATGGACATACTTGTGTAGAAAAAGAGAATTTAATAAAATTTATGACAGAACTTTTGAATATACCAGAAGATTTAATAGAAAGCGAGTTAATTAATTTAAGAGCACAAAATAAAATAGCAATAGAAAATAGAGAAAAAACAGAATGGATTTATTTATATGAGTTTTATAAAGCAGAAATGAATATTGCAGAAAGATTAACAATCTTAAACAAAGCAAAAAATATAAAACATATATCAAAATTAGAAAAAGAATTAAAATTACTAGAAGACCAATCAGAAATTATTTTATCAGAAAAACAATTAGAAGCAATAAAACAAATAAATGATAATAACGTATGTGTAATAACAGGTGGACCAGGAACAGGAAAAACAACAATTATTAAAACAGTATTACAATTATACAAAAACAAAGAAAAAAAAGTTGCTTTATGTGCTCCAACTGGAAGAGCAGCCAAAAGAATGGAAGAAGCAACTGGCAGTGAAGCTAAAACATTACATAGATTATTAGAAATTGGAAAGATAAAAGATGAATTAGAAATAGAAGATATAGACCAAGAATTATCGCCTATTGATGCAGATGTAGTTATAGTAGATGAAATGTCTATGGTAGATATTTTTCTAATGAATTATTTAGTAAGAGCAATTTATCTAGGAACAAAATTAGTGCTTGTAGGGGATGTAGACCAACTTCCATCTGTAGGACCTGGATGTGTTCTAAAAAGTATTATTGAATCTGAAAAATTTGCAACAGTTTATTTAGACAAAATTTTTAGACAAGCAGCAAAGAGCAAAATTATATTAAATGCGCATCACGTTAACAAGGGAGAAAAATTCATAGATAAAAATTCAGAAAATTACGAAGAATTAAAAGAAGATTTCTTCTATTTAAACGAGTCTAATCAAGAAAAAATACTAGCTAACATTTTAAGTTTATCTAAAGATAGGCTTAAAAATTATGGAGACTATGAATTTTTTAAAAACATACAGGTTATTACACCTAGTAAAAAAGGATTAATTGGAACACGAGAACTTAATAAATATTTACAACAAGAATTAAATCCAAAAGCAGATAATAAAAAAGAAAAAACATTTGGAAATGTAACATTTAGACAAGGCGATAGAATTATGCAAATAAAAAATAACTATGACATTTACTGGGAAAAACGAAAAGAACAAGTTGAATATGGAAGCGGAATTTTCAACGGCGAATTTGGAACAATTATAGATATCAATGAAGAAGAAAAACAAATTCAAGTTATATATGATGACAATAAAAATGCTTGGTACAGCTTTCAAGATATAGATCAAATAGAACACGCTTATGCCATAACAGTTCATAAATCACAAGGAAGTGAATTCGATGTAGTAATTCTTCCAATTACTGCATCAGCACCAATGCTCTTAACCAGAAACTTACTATATACTGCTATTACAAGAGCTAAAAAATTATTAATCGTTATTGGTGCATCTAATGTAATTGATAGAATGATACAAAATTATGATAGCAAAAAAAGAAATACTGGGCTAAAATATAAATTGGTGAATATGTAGAAAAGTGTCGAAAACTTTTCTACTTTTTCTATTGCATTATTTTAATTTATTTGCTAAAATGTAAAATAAAAAAGGAGAAAAATTATGACTAAGTTTAAAACTATTAAAAATTCATATTTAAAAGTAAAAGAAAATTATACTCACAAAATTACAGAAGAAGATGCATTGAATGAATATATGGTTAGATTAATAGATGAAGCAGAAGAAAATCTACAAAAAGGCGGAACATTATATCCATTAGATAAATGGAGGGAGATGATGAGAGTTGAATATGGCATCCAATTATAAGATTAATATGTCAGATGAAGCTAATGATGATATCAAAAATATTTCAAATTATTTAGAAGAAAAATTATTTAATAAGGTTATGAAACAGATAAATACATATATAGATAATCTGAGATATATGCCCAAAATACACAGAAGAATAATTTATCAGCGAGAACCTGATAGAGAATATAGAAGAATCGTTTGTGGAAAATATATTATTATTTATAAAATTATTAAAAACGATATTATAATCCTACGTATTTTTAATCAAAAAGAAAATTATTTGAATTCAAAAAAATTTATTCTAAAAGAAAAATCCCAAAAGTACAGTATAACAAAATAAAAAGAGAAATGAAAATGAATATGAAAAAAATAACAGACTTTATTTGTTATGTTATTAATCTTATTTATCCCAATGTATGTGGAATATGCGATAAAATTTGTAAAGAAAATCTTTGCAAAAAATGTGAAATAAATTTAAACAATATAGCCAAAATAAAAGTAGATGAATATCACAATAAAAACTTTAAAAGTCATTTATATATTTTTAAATATGAAGGAATAATAAAAAGCAAATTAATCAGCTTCAAATTTCACAATAAAATCTATATTTACAAAGCTTTTGTAAATTTTATAATAAAAAATAAAAAAGTTTGTAAATTTTTAAATAATTATGATATAATCATACCAGTTCCAATACATTATAATAGAAAAATAACAAGAGGATACAATCAAAGTGCATTGCTTGCAAAAGACATATCAAAAAAATTAGATATAACATATACAGACAAAGTTTTATTCAAAAAAATAAATAATAAACCACAAAGTACAAAAAATAAAATAGAAAGATATCATAATGTTATAGGAGCGTATTATACGAAAAATGAACATAAGGTAATTAACAAAAAAGTTTTATTATTAGATGACATCTATACAACAGGAAGTACAGTAAATGAATGTGCTAAAATATTAAAGATGGCTGGCGCAAAAAATGTTGATGTAATTACAATTGCAAAAGATTAAATAAGAAATTTACATAGAATAATAGGAAGAAAGGAAAATAAAGAACAATGGAAGATTTAGTAGAAAGCATATTAGACTATATAAGGTCAGATTATACGGATTATGCCATTATGATAAATGGTGAATGGGGAAGCGGAAAAACATATTTTTGGAACAATAAAATCAGAAACAAAATAGAAAATATGTATATTAACGGAAAACAATATACAACTATCTATATGTCCTTATATGGAATATCTAACCTAGAAGAAATTAGTAAAAAAATATTCATAGAAACAACACAGCTGATGGATAAAAACCTAAAAAAATTTATGAACAGTCATAATCAAACATCTATACCAGAATATGCTAAAACAGGATTAGATATGGCAAACTTCTTTGGAGTAACGCAAAATGGAGATAGAATAGATTATGCAGATTTCTTCTCAACAGACGATAAAATATTATGTTTTGATGACCTAGAAAGAGCAAATGTAGACGTTATAGATATTTTAGGATACATTAATAACTTCGTAGAACACGACCATATCAAAACCATCATTATTTGCAATGAAAAAGAATTAGCCAACAAATTAAAAAGTAGTAATCTAGAAATGAAAACCTTCATTGCTACTTATCTACTAGATAAAGAAGGCGATTTATCTAAAGTATCTGATAAACCAATGGTAGAAAAAATACAAGACACAATTGAATATGTATTTGATAAAGCCAATGATTATGAAAGAATCAAAGAAAAGTTAATTGGTGAAACATTTGAATATGCGCCAGAATTCAATTATATTATTAATGGTCTACTAATGAGATATGAAAATAATACAGAACTAATAAGATTCTTAAGGGAAAATACAAGATTAATAATAGCTACTTTTAACAGAAGTGGAACTAAAAACTTAAGAATTCTAAAACATTCCTTAAATGACTTTAAAAAAATATTTGAAATGGTAAACAAAAATTACCCAAATACAAACAATAGAGTATTGCAAACAATGCTTATTTTTACAATAGCAGTTTCATTTGAAATAAAAGCCGGAAAAATTACAAAAGATAAATTCATTAATATTAATGATAACGAAGAATATAAATCAATTTTAGTATCATCAAGAGTTTTAATGGATAATAGGCAATTCTATATTAAAGAATTCGATAATAACTATTATTACAATTTTAAATCTGAATACAGATTCTTTAAATTCATAGAAATATATGTAAGAACCAGAATATTCGATATGAAAGTATTTAAAGCTAATATGGAAAGAATTATCGACACAGTAGATACTGCAAAATTACCAGGTTACAAAAGGCTATTAACAGAAGAATATTGGAAAATAGATGACGATGAATTTGGAGGAGTAATAGAAGAAGTTATAGAAAATCTAAAAACAGGCAAAATTAATTTAGTAGATATGGTTAAGTTATTTGGATATTTCGATTACTTTATAAAAAAAGGATTAATTGATTATGACATAAAAACCATTAAAATGATGTTCTTTAATGGAATGAATGTTGCATCACTTACATCTAATTATTGCGAAAATATGCAAGAAGAAATAGATAAAATTGCAATAATTGAACAAGATGAAGATATGGAAGAAATAATGAAACATTTCGACCAATTAAACTCAAAACTAAAAGAAAAGATGTATATGCAAAAAGCAGAAGACATATTCAAATGCATACCAATGAAAATGGAAGAATTCTATGAGCGCTTTGACAAAGAATGTATGAATATGCCAATATTCAAATATTATGATCCATTTCAAACGTTCCAAAGAATTTCCTGCGCTAGTAACGAAGACATTGTTACAATAAAAGAAAAATTATTAAACAGAGTACAACTATATAAAAAGGAAATAGAACCGGAAATTAAAAACATAAAGCAATTAAAACAAATTATGGATGATTACACAAGCTCAAAAGATAATAGTATAAAAGTAGTTATGCTAAAAGACTTTGCAAAAGCACTTCAAATGATTATTGACCAATATGATGAAAATACTTCTGCAAAAGATGAAGAAACAATACAAAAAAGAGATTTTTAACAAAATCTCTTTTTTGTACATAAATTTTCTTTTTTTTCAAATAATATCAATAAGATTGAAAATATGGGAGGAAAATTTATGAAAGCAACTGGTGTTGTAAGAAGAATAGATGATTTAGGAAGAATAGTTATTCCAAAGGAAATTAGGAAAGTGCTACACATTAAGGAAGGAGACCCAATAGAGATATTTACACGGAAGAGAAGGAGAAGTAATACTAAAAAAATATTCACCTATAGGGGAACTTTCAGAATTTGCTACAAATTATGCAGAAACACTAGCAAAAACAACAGGACATATTGCCTGTATTACAGATAAGGACAATGTAATAGCAGTATCTGGAATATCTAAAAAAGAATTTTTAGAAAGAGACATATCAAAAGAATTAGAAGAACTAATGGACGAAAGAGAAACTTATGCAAGCAACAAAAACAATGATATGTCTATACCAATAGTAAAAAATGATAACCAAGAAAGAAGATTTAATGCACAAGTAATTTACCCAATTATTTCGCAAGGAGATGTAATTGGAAGTGTGGTACTTCTATCAAAAGATCCAAACAGAAAAATGACAGAAACAGAAGAAAAAGTAGCGCAATCTGCAGCTGGTTTTCTAAGCAGCCAAATGGAAATATGACCCCATTGGGGACGTTCCAAAAAAGGGTCATTTGACCCTATTGGGGACACTCCTCATAATTTAATTTTGATAGATATTATAGAAAAAAACAAAAAAACTATTTACAAAACAAAATAATTGTATTACAATAATTGTATTATCAAGAGTGGACGAGAGACTCGGCTTTATGACTCCACAGCAACCTTGAAAACAAAGCAAGGTGCTAATACCGACAAAGCGATAGCTTTGGGTGATAAAACAAATTAAATTGATTGTAACACCTTTGCATATCGCAAAGGTGTTTTTTATTTTCTAGTTAAATCAAAAATATAAAAAGAAAAGGAGAAAAAAATGAAGAAATATTATTTTACATCAGAATCAGTAACAGAAGGACATCCAGATAAACTATGTGATGCAATATCAGATGCCATATTAGACGAATGTCTAAAACAAGATAAAAATGCAAGAGTAGCCATAGAAACATTCGCATCCAACAATAATATTACAATTGCAGGGCAACTAACTACAACTGCAAGTATAAATGTAGAAAATGTTGCAAGGGAAAAAATAAAAGAAATAGGGTATGATAATAGCAAAGTAGATATGGATTACAGAACCTGCAAAATCACAACAGATATTCAAAAACAAAGTCCAGATATCGCAATGGGCGTTGATATAGGAGGAGCCGGAGATCAAGGCATTATGTTTGGCTTTGCAAGCTCAGAAACAGAAAACTATATGCCTTACGCAATCGATATGGCACACAAATTATCTAAAAGATTAACTTATGTTAGAAAAGAAGGAATCGTTCCTTTCTTTAGACCAGATGGAAAAACACAGGTAACTGTAGAATATGAAAACGAAGTGCCAAAAAGAATTGAAACAATATTGGTATCTACGCAACATCTAGATACAGTAACAACTGAAGATGTTAGAAAAGCAGTTATTGAAAACGTAATTAAACCAGTAGTACCAAGCAATATGATAGATGAAAATACTAAAATATATGTAAATCCAACTGGTAGATTTGTTACAGGAGGGCCTCTAGGAGATACAGGTTTAACTGGTAGAAAAATAATTGTAGATACTTATGGTGGCTATGCAAGACACGGTGGAGGATGTTTTTCAGGAAAAGATGCAAGCAAAGTAGATAGGTCAGCAGCCTATATGCTTCGTCATATTGCAAAAAATATAGTAGCAAATGGCTATGCAAAAAAATGTGAAATACAGGTATCTTATGCAATTGGTATGAAAGAACCATTATCTATCTATGTAAACACTTTTGGTACAAGCCCAAAAAACGAAGAAGAATTAGTTGAGCTAATAAAAAATAAATTTGATTTAACACCACAAGGAATGATAGAATACTTAGGATTAAGAAATCCAATTTATAGTCAAACAACTAACTATGGACACTTTGGAAAAGAAAATCTACCTTGGGAAAAAATAATTGAATTATAAGAAAAAAAGGGAATATTGGAATATGATATTCTCTTTTTGTATATTGTACTATATTAAAACTTGTGATAAAATGTAAAGACAAGGAGGGAAAAAAATGGAAACTGATGTACTTAGTTGTGAAGGAATATATAAAAATATACATCGTAAACCAATTATAAAAGGTATTTCTTTTAACATTAAGCAAGGAGAAATATTAGGGTTTATTGGACCAAATGGAGCAGGAAAAACAACTACCATAAAATTAATCATTGGACTACAAAAACTCTCAAAAGGAACAATAAAAATCAATGGTTTTAATGTAGAAGACAATTTTGAAAAAGCAATTGAAAAAGTGGGAACAATTGTAGAAAATCCAGATTTATATATGTATCTATCTGGCTACGATAATTTAAAGCTAGTCTCAAATTTATATAAAGGAATTACTAAAAGCAGAATAGATGAAGTTGTTAAATTAGTAGGACTAGAAAATAGAATAAAAGACAAAGTATCTAAATATTCTTTAGGAATGAGGCAAAGGCTAGGAATAGCACAAGCAATTTTACACAAACCAAATTTACTTATTTTAGACGAACCAACCAATGGACTTGACCCAGAAGGAATGAAACAAGTAAGAGAATTAATAGCAAAACTTGCAAAAGAAGAAAAAATGGCAGTAATGATATCTAGTCACAATTTAGCTGAAATAGAAAATGTATGTAACAAAATATGTATTCTACAGAATGGAGAAATTGTTGAACAAAGCAATCTAGAAGATATAAAAAAGGAAGTATCTAAAGGAGAATATGTAGTAGAAGTAGACAATCCACAAAAAGTAAAGGAAATATTAAACTGTGAAATACAAGGTGAAAAAGCATTAATAAAAGCAACAAGAGACGAAATTCCAGAAATTATTAGTAAATTGGTAAAGAACAATATAAGGCTATATAGTGTTACAGAAAATATATCTTCTCTTGAAGAAGCATTCTTAAAAAAGACAGGAGGAAATAAAATTGAGTAGATTAATTAAAAATGAATTTAAAAAATTATTCAGTAGAAAATTAATGTATGTTTTGTTCATTATCATCATTGGAGCTGCAATTATGGCCAATCTTTTATATAATACATCAATGTCTTATATTCAAAACGAAAATTTAGAACAAAGCCTTGCTTATTATGATAAAGAGTTAAAATCAACAGACTATAAAAAAGAAGAACAAAATTCTTATTATATCAATATTAAAACAGAATATGATTTAACAAAATTAAAACTAGAATATGCACCAAATTCGTGGCAAAATAATTTTATGAATAATAGTGATACAGTTTATTTAGCTTTAAATGAAATAAACCAAAATACCTATGGATTAAATAAAGATAGTAAAAAATTACAAGAAGCTCAAGAAAAATTTCAAAAAATAAAAGAAAGGTTAGATTCAGGAGATTGGAAAAGCTTCGTTTCAGATCAATTAAACACAAACAAAGAAGAAATTGCATTTTATGAGGAGCAATTAAAAAGCATAAAAGATAAAAATACGGTTGAAGAAATAAAACAAACAATCGAAATGAGTAAAATCACTCAACAAACATTAGAGTGGAGATTAGAAAAAAATATTACTTATGATAATAGTTTTTTATCTAGTAAAATAGAAGAATATACTTTTGGCGCACAATCAGTCAAAAGATTAGAAAATAAAGAAAATAGAACCAAAGAAGAAGAACACGAATATCAAGAATCCTTAAAACAAATGAGTATTGCTAAATATTATATTGAAAATAATATTCAAATTGAAAATGAATATGATGCAAGATATGTATTATCAAATTTAACAAATGAATATGGAATATTTATTGTTATTTTCTCAATTATCGTTGCAGGAACAATTGTAAGCAATGAATTCCAAAAGGGAACAATTAAATTATTACTTACAAGACCATATTCTAGAAATAAGATATTGTTTTCTAAATTTATTGTAAGCATAATATGTATTTTTATATTTATCATTATATTTATAATTGCCCAATATTTTATAGGTGGCATTATATATGGATTTGATGTATTTAATATTCCAGAGGTAGAATATAATTTTAATACAAATAGTATTGTTGTTATTCCAGTATTGCAGTATATGAGTATTAAAATTTTATGTGTATTACCGATGTATATATTATTAACTACATTGGCATTTGCATTAAGCACTATTACTATGAATTCATCTATAGCCATTGCAATACCAATTTTAGGCTATATGGTATCAGATGCAATTAATATATTTATAGACAGAGTAAAACTACTAAAATATTTTGTGACAGCCAACTGGGATTTAAGCGTGTATCTATTTGGCGGACAAGGAATAGCTGAAGGACTAAACTTCTGGCTATCAATTGCTATTTGTTGTGTATATCTTGTAATTATGTTGGTTGTAGCATTTATTGTATTCAAAAAGCGAGACATAAAAAATGTATAAAATATAGATAGTAGACTTAATGTCTGCTATCTTTTCATATTATAGAATAAAAAAAATATAATAAATAAGAGGTGTTGAAAATGAAAGTATTATTAGTAAATGGGGGCCCACACCAAGATGGATGTACCAATTTAGCATTAGAAGAAGTGGCAAAAACATTAGAAAATGAGAATATTGAAACAGAAATAATATGGCTTGGAAACAAAGCAATTAGTGGATGCATTGGGTGCAATAGTTGCTTAAAAAATGATAATCACTGTTTCGTAAATGACGAAGTAAACTCATTTATAGAAAAAGCAAAAAAAGCAGATGGTTTTGTATTTGGAAGCCCTGTCCATTTTGCAGCTGCAAGTGGAGCACTTACATCATTTTTAGATAGAGTATTTTATGGGAGAGGAAAACTATTTGCAGGAAAAGCCTGCGCATCAGTTGTAAGTTGTAGACGTGGAGGAGCAACAGCAGCATTTGACCAAATTAATAAATATGCTCTAATAAGCAATATGTATCTTATTGGAAGTTCATATTGGAACCAAATTCACGGAAGCAATAAGGAGGAAGCGGCTAAAGATTTAGAAGGATTACAAACAATGAGAAACTTAGGAAAAAATATGGCATTTTTATTAAAAAGTATACAAAAAGCAAATTTAGAAAGACCAGAATTAGAAATGGGAATAAAAACAAATTTTATTCGTTAAATAGGTTGCAACAAAAAAAAACTTATGCTAAAATTAACCATATCAAAAAAAGAAAAGAGGAAAACAAATGAGCAAAAAACACACAAGTACCAAAAAAAGAATATTAAAAATATTATTAGGTATATTAATAGCCATATTAATTGTAATTTTTGCTGCTGCTGGAACTGCAGTATGGTATGTTCAAGACAAGTTTGGAAAAATGCAACAAGTAAATATTGACGAAACACAAATTGACGTTTCAGAAAATGAAAACTTAACAGGATATAGAAATGTTGCAATATTCGGTGTAGATAGTAGAGCAGACGATTATGGAAAAGGAAATAGAAGTGACTGCATTATTATAGCAAGTATCAATAACAAAACACACGATGTAAAACTAATTTCAGTTTATAGAGATACTTATGTAGAAATAGAAGGTCACGGATTAGATAAAATAACGCACGCATACTCTTATGGAGAAGCACCTTTAGCACTTAAAACTTTAAACAAAAATTTAGATTTGAATATAAAAGAATTTGTAACAGTAAACTTTGACTCAGTATCTGATGCTGTAGATGCTTTAGGCGGAATAAAAATGCAAATAACATCAGCAGAAGTAAAGTATATTAATAGTTATATAGATGAAGTAGCAAAAGTAACTGGAAAAAAATCTAAACATATTACATCAGCTGGAACTTATACTTTAGATGGTGTGCAAGCTGTAGCTTATTCAAGAATTAGATATACATCAGGTGGAGACTACAAAAGAACAGAAAGAATGAGAGATGTAATTGCTGCAATGGTTTCTAAATTAAAAACAAAAAGTGTATCTGAAATTAATAGAATTGCAGATTTAATTTTACCAAAAGTATATACCAATTTATCTGCAACAGACTTACTTTCTATGGTACCAGCAGTTGCTAGTTTCAGTATAGGAGAAAGCATAGGATGGCCTTATACAACAAAAGGAATAACATTAGATAGGTGGTATGGTGTTCCTATAACATTGGAAAGCAATGTAAAAAAACTACATCAAGAGGTATTTGAAGACGAAAACTATGAAGTTCCATCAAGTGTCAAAACAATAAGTCAAAAAATTATAAATAAATCAGGGTATAGTAAATAATAAATTGTAAAAAAGTAGATATTAATTATCTACTTTTTTTATACAAAAATGTTGAAATTTAAAATGGAAAATATTAAAAAAATGTCTAAAAAGGTTGCACTTTATAATAAAGTATTATAAAATATAAAAGAATATAAGAGTTAAAGGGTGATAATGGTGGATGCTAATATTCAAACAAGCAAGGAATTAGTTAAAATAGAGATAAATAAAATGGAAATAAATAAAAAAATATATAGAATTATAAAAAGAATAATAGATATTATAGGTGCATTAGTAGGATGCATTATATTACTTCCACTTACAGTGTGTATGTGGGTAGCCAATATAATAGCGAAAGATAATGGACCAGTTTTTTATGTGCAAAAAAGAATTGGAAAAAATGGAAAAGTATTCAAAATGTATAAATTTCGCTCAATGGTTGTCAATGCAGACAAAAAATTAAAAAGATATTTATTAGATAATCCAGAAGCAAATGAGGAATTCAAAACATATAGAAAATTAAAAGATGATCCAAGAATTACAAAAGTAGGAAAATTTATTAGAAAAACAAGCTTGGACGAGTTTCCACAATTTATAAATGTATTAAAAGGAGAGATGAGTTTAGTAGGACCTAGACCATACTTGCCTAGAGAAAAAAGAGCAATGAAAAAAGCATATAAAGAAATTATTAAAATAAAACCCGGATTAACAGGACCTTGGCAAGTAAATGGAAGAAGTGAAATTTCATTAGAAGACAGAATGAATATGGATATTGAATATATAAAAAATGAAAGTGCACTAACTGATTTAAAATTTTTATTAAAAACTGTATTAAAAATATTTAAAAATGATGAGGGAGCAATATAGATGAAAAATATCAAAATACTAGTTGCAACGCATAAAAAATATGATATGCCAGATTCTGATATTTATTTACCTATACAAGTAGGAGCAGAAGGAAAAGAAGACTTGGGTTATGAATATGATAATAAAGGAGAAAATATTTCTTCAAAAAACGCTTATTATTGTGAATTAACAGGTCTATATTGGGCGTGGAAAAACTTAAATGCAGAATATATTGGGTTAACTCATTATAGAAGGCATTTTACAAATAGCAAAAAAATACCAAAAAACAAAGAAAAAAAATTTAAAATATTATTAAATAGAGAGCAAACAGAAAAGATATTGAATGATACAGATATAATTTTACCTAAAAAAAGAAAATATTATATTGAAAATTTATATGACCATTATAAACACACTATGCATATTGAACCATTAGATGAAACAAGAAACATAATTGAAGAGCAATGTCCTCAATACTTAACTGAATTTGATAAATTACACCAAAGAACATCAGCCCATATGTTTAATATGTTTATAATGAAAAAGAAATATCTAGACAGTTATTGTGAATGGTTGTTTAAAATATTGTTTGAATTAGAAAAACGTATTGATCCCAAACAATATGATTCATTTCATGCAAGATATCTAGGAAGAATATCAGAGTTGTTATTGGATATATGGATTAATACAAATAAGCTAGAGTATTCAGAAGTGAAAGTTATAGATATGCAAAATGTACATTGGATAAAAAAAGGAATGGCATTTTTAAAAGCTAAATTTACAGGAAAAAAGTATGGAAAGAGTTTTTAAGGAAGCAAATATGGATAATCAACCAAATAAAAAAGTTATTGCTATTGTCGTAACATACAATAGGAAAGAATTATTAAAGGAAAATATAGAATCATTACTACAACAAGAATATAAAAATTGTATTATTCTTGTTATTGATAATGCAAGTACAGATGGAACATACGAATATATAAAAAAATATATTGATGGAAAAAAAGTAATATATAAGAATACAGGATTTAATATAGGCGGTGCCGGTGGATTTAATTTCGGTATGAAAGAAGCATATAAAATTGGTTGTGATTATATGTGGTTAATGGATGATGACTGTATTGTTCATATAGATTCTCTAACCAAACTATTAGAAGCAGATAATGAAATAAAAGGAGAATATGGTTTTTTATCTAGTAAAGTGTTATGGAAAGATAACAGCATATGTAAGATGAATATACAGAAAAAAAATCTAATAAAAAAGGTCAATACCAATTTAGATGAAAACAAGCAGAAAATAATTATGGCAACTTTTGTTTCTTTTTTTATAAAAGCAAATATTGTAAAAGAAGTAGGGTTGCCTATTAAAGATTTTTTTATTTGGGCAGATGATATTGAATATTCAAGAAGAATATCAAGAAAATATGATTGCTTCTTAATAACTAATAGTGTAGTAACACACAAATCAAAAAATAATATTGGCTCAGATATTATAAAAGATACAAGTAATAATATGAAAAGATATAGTTATGCATACAGAAATGAAATGTATGTTTATAGAAGAGAAGGCATAATAGGTAAAGCATATTATAAACTTAAAATTATATATCATAAATTTAAAATAAAAAAATCAAACAATTCTAAAGAAGATAAAGTTAAAAAAATAGAATTAATAAATAAAGCACTAAAAGATTCAAAATTGTTTTATCCACCAATTGAATATTTAGAGTGAAAAGAGGTAGCTATGGATGATAAAATAGATTTCGTTATTACGTGGGTTGATGGCAATGATAAAAAATGGCAAGAAGAAAAAAGAAAATATGAAAAAATGTATTTCAATGTTGATGTAAGGGAAAATAGATATAGAAATTGGGACAATTTAAAATATCTTTTTAGAGGTATTGAAAAATATGCATCTTGGGTTAATAAAGTCTACTTAATTACGTGTGGACATAAACCAGAATGGATAAATGAAAATAATCCAAAACTTGTATTAATAAAACATTCAGATTATATTCCTAAAGAATATCTTCCTACATTTAATTCAAATACAATTGAGCTAAATGTTAATAGGATAAAAGAACTTTCAGAAAATTTTGTCTTATTTAACGATGATATGTTTATTATAAATAAAGTTAATCCAACCGATTTTTTTAAAAAAGGATTGCCTTGCGATAGTGCTATTCTTTCACCAATCATTTCATATGATAAAGATGGATTTTCAAAAACATTACAAAATAATATGGCCATTATTAATACATATTTTGATAAAAATAAATGCATAATGAAGAATTTTAATAAATGGATTAATATTAAATATGGTAAAGACTTATTTAGAACAATATGCTTAATTATGTGGAAACATTTTCCAGGATTTTTTGATATTCATATGCCAACTTCTCTCAAGAAAAGCAATTTAGAATTATTATGGAAAAAAGAATATGAATTTTTTAATCAAACCTCGTTAACAAAATTCAGAGATAATAACACAAATATTAGTCAATGGTTAATACGCTATTGGCAGTTATGTAATGGTGAGTTTTACCCAAGAAGTATAAAATTTGGAAGAAAATTTCAATATGGAAAAGATAAAAAAGAAATATATGAAGCAATACAGAAAAGTAAATATAAAGTTATATGTCTAAATGATATTGAGGGTGATTATTCATTTGAAGAGGAAAAACAAAAAACAATTGAAGCACTTGAAAAAATTTTACCAGAAAAATCATCATTTGAAAAATAAATTATAAAAAGAGTAAATATTATACGAGGAGAAAATAGAATGAAAATTTTAATAACCGGTGCCAATGGTATGCTTGCAAAAGCCGTAAAAGATGAATTTAAAAATGAAGAATTAATATGTACAGATGTAGCTGAACTCGATATTACAGATATAGTAGCAGTAGAAAAATATGTTCAAAATGTAAAGCCAGATTTTATTATTAACTGTGCTGCTTACACAGCGGTAGATAAGGCAGAAGAACAAAAAGAGTTGGCATATAAAATCAATGCAATCGGACCTAAAAATTTAGCAATAGCATCTAAAAAAAATAACGCTACATTAATTCACATTAGTACAGACTATGTATTTGGAGGAAACAAGCCGGTAGAAGAAAATTATAGTGAAAATGATGAGAAAAATCCACAAACTGTATATGGTTCCACAAAATTAGAAGGAGAAAAATTTGTAGAAGAAAATTGTTCTAAATATTACATTTTTAGAACAGCTTGGTTATATGGTGAAGGAAATAATTTTGTAAGAACAATGATAAAATTATCTCAAGACCATAATGAAGTATCTGTTGTAAATGATCAACACGGAAGTCCTACTTATGCGGTAGATTTAGCAAATATTATACATCAAGCAATCTTAAAAAATATACCTTATGGAATATATAATACTACTAATCTTGGTTATACAACTTGGTATGATTTTACTAAAAAAATATTTGAAATTAAAAAAATAAATTGCAATGTAAAACCAGTAACAAGTGAAGAATTTCAAAGACCAGCTAAAAGACCTACAAACTCAAAAATGTCAAAAGATAAATTATTAAAAAATGAAATTATTATTCCTACCTATGAAGAGGCTTTAAAAAGATACTTAAAAAATGAATAAAAGCAAGGAGTGATGATATGAAAAAAAGGAAAGGAATTATTTTAGCAGGCGGAAAAGGAACAAGGCTATATCCATTAACACTTGCAATATCAAAGCAAATTATGCCTGTTTATGATAAACCAATGATTTACTATCCATTATATGTTTTAATGGAAGCTGGAATAAGAGAAATTTTAATTATTACAACAGCCAGAGATAATTCTATTTTCAAAGAATTGCTAGGAGATGGTAGTAAATGGGGAGTTCATTTTGAATATGCTATTCAAAACGAACCTAAAGGTTTAGCAGAAGCTTTTGTTATTGGAGAAAAATTTATAGGAAAAGATAATGTCGTTTTAATATTAGGCGATAATATGTTTTATGGCGGAAATTTAAAAGAAATTTTAAAAAGAGCCAATGCTAGAGAAAATGAATCCACTATATTTGGGTATAAAGTAAATAATCCAAATCAATATGGAGTAGTAGAAATAAATGAGCAAGGAAAAGCAATTTCTATAGAAGAAAAACCAGAAAAACCAAAATCCAATTATGCAGTACCAGGTTTATACTTCTATACAAATGATGTAATTCAAATAGCTAAAAACCTAAAACCCTCTGCAAGAGGTGAATTAGAAATTACATCAGTAAATGAAGCATATATGAAAAAAAATAAACTAGTCGTTGAAAAATTAGGAAGAGGAATGGCTTGGTTTGATACAGGAACACACGACGCATTATTAGAAACTGCAAGTTTTGTACAAACAATTCAAAAAAGGCAAGGACTACAAATTTGCTGTCCGGAAGAAATTGCATTTGAAAATGGATGGATAGATAAAAAACAATTAGAAAATCTTTCTATATCATTAATGAAGAGCGATTATGGTAAATTTTTAAGAGGTTTAGCTGAAGATATAGATTAATAAAATGTGGAGAAAATAAAAATGGGGAAATTTAAAAAAATTGATACTTCAATAGAAGGTGTATATGTAATAGAGCCTACAGTATTTGGAGATAACAGAGGCTACTTTATGGAAACATATAGCAAAAAAGAATTTGAAGAAATAGGATTAAACTATGATTTTGTGCAAGATAATCAATCAAAATCAAAAAAAGGAGTGCTAAGAGGATTACATTTTCAAAAAGAAAATTCACAAGCAAAACTAGTTAGATGTATCAAAGGAGAAGTTTTTGATGTAGCAGTTGACCTAAGGCCAGGAAGCAAAACTTATGGCAAATGGGAGGGCGTGAGGCTTTCAGAAGAAAATAAGAAAATGTTTATGATACCAAGAGGATTTGCACACGGATTCTTAGTTTTATCAGACGAAGCAGAATTTACATATAAATGTGATGATATATATAACTCTGCAGCCGAAGGTGGACTAGCTTGGAACGATAAAGATGTAGCAATTAATTGGCCATTAGAATGTATTTCAAAAGAAGAATTGTTAACATCTGAAAAAGATGCAAAATGGCCAACATTAGCAGAACTAAGGAAAACCGATTTATTTAAAAATCTCTAAATTGATGGAGGATAAGTAATACTGTGGAAAGAAATATTTTAGTAACTGGCGCGGCCGGGTTTATCGGAGCAAATTTTGTAGAATATTTTGTAAAAAAATATCCAAGTTACAATATAATTGTGGTAGATAAACTAACCTACGCTGGAAATATGGAAAATTTAAAAAATGTAGAAGATAGTATAACCTTTATACAAGAAGATATATGTAATTTCGAAAAAATGAAAAAAATCTTTCAACAATATGAAATAAATGGTGTAATTCATTTTGCAGCTGAATCTCACGTAGATAATAGTATAAAAAATCCATTTATTTTCACGCAAACTAATGTAATAGGAACTCATACGCTATTAGAAACAGCAAGACAAATATGGGGAGAAGGAAGTAATAATAAATTTGTACATATTTCAACAGACGAAGTATATGGAACGCTTGGTGAAGAGGGATATTTTACAGAAAATTCACCTATTAAACCAAATAGTCCATATTCAGTTTCAAAAGCATCATCAGATTTAATAGCCTTAGCTTATTACGAAACATTTAAAATGAACATAACAGTTACTAACTGTTCTAACAACTATGGACCTTATCAACATAATGAAAAACTAATTCCGCATATGATTAAATTGGCAATAGAAAATAAAAAACTCCCAGTTTATGGAAAAGGATTAAATATAAGAGATTGGTTATATGTAAAAGACCACTGTAAGGCAATTGACCTAGTTTTTCACAAAGGAAAAGCAGGGGAAAGATATAATATAGGTGGTCATAATGAAAAAAGAAACATCGAAATCGTAAAACTAATTTTAAAGCATTTAGGAAAATCAGAAGATTTAATTAGTTTTGTGGAAGATAGAAAAGGACACGACTATCGATATGCTATTGACCCAACTAAAATAAAAAAAGAATTAGGTTGGGAACCAGAAACAAAATTTGAAGAGGGAATTATACAAACAATAGACTGGTATTTGGAGCATAAAAAATGGTTGCAATAACTTAAAAAATTGAATTAAGAAACTACTTTAACAGATAGATTTTTGGTAATTTTTTACAACTAAAAAAAATTTTAAAAAATAGTTGACTTTTAAAGTTTGTTGTAGTATTCTAATTATAGAATTTGCTGTTCTAAAAAATAAACCCAAAAAAGAAAGGAAGGAGAATAAAAATGGGAAAAAAATTATTAAAGAAAAGCAGTTTAGTTATCGTTATGATTGCAGCATTAATTTTAGCATTTGTGCCAAAAATGATATCAGCAACTAACGATAATACAGTTCCAACCATAGAATACAGTGCACATATTCAAGATAATGGTTGGGAAAAAGAATTTACTAAAGCTGGAGCAAAAGAAACAGTTTTAGAAGATCCATTTCATAAAGACCCAGAGTCTTTTGCAGGAACAACCCACCAATCAAAAAGACTAGAGGCTTTAAAATTAAATGTTCATTTACCTCAAGGGGCTGAACTAAAAGTACGTGCACACGTAGAAAATGATGGATGGCAAGATTGGAAAGTCTTAAATGCTGATGGTATGTTAGAAGTAGGAACAACACATCAAGCAAAAAGATTAGAAGCATTACAAATTGCTGTTAAAGGCTTAGACGGTTATGTTATCAAATATCGTGCACACGTTGAAAATGAAGGATGGCAAGACTGGAAAACAGCAGTATGGGTTGAAGAAGGAAGTGAAGCAGATAATAATCCAGACAACAACAGTTTAAATGTTTTTGCAGGAACAACTCATCAATCAAAAAGAGTAGAAGCTGTTGAGATTGTTTTAGTACATACT
>CANQDX010000013.1 GCA_947594065.1 uncultured Clostridia bacterium | reverse complement strand
TTATTTGGTATGACTGCAAAAGAATGGCGTGATAGAAATTCTAATTTAACAGGAAATATAAGAGATTATGCAACAATAAATGAATTAATATGTTTAGCAAATTTAGAGAATTTAAATTCTGTTTTTATAAACGAAGGATTAAGCCAAAGCGAAAGACTTAAAAAATTAAATAATATTGCTATATCACAAATGCAAATTTTAAATAATGTAGATGTTAAATATTTACAATAAACAAAATTGATACCATCAAAATCACTTTTATATACTTTAAAAAATATAAAATATATTTAATATTTTTTATTGAGGTATTGATATGGATTTTGATGAAATTATAAATAATAGACGTTCTGCTAGGCTATTTACTGATGATGTTATTTCTAATAAACAAATAGAAAAAATATTGCAAAGTGGTTGTTCTGCTCCTTCTGCAAGAAATAGACAACCTTGGAAATTTTATGTTTTAAATGATGAACAGAAAAATCATATTATGGATATGCTTTTTGAATGGGATAAACTTAATCCAAAAGAGCGAACTAGTGTAAAAGGTACAGCAGAACAAATTAAAACAGCTAATAAAATGATAATGATTTATAGTGATAGTTATAAATCTAAGGCTAAAAATGAAAATTATAAAAAACCTGATTACATTTCTTTAGGATGTGCTATTGAAAATATGAGTCTGCAAGCAGTGAATTTAGGGTTGGGTAGTTGTATATTATGTGATACTTTATATATAGAAAATGAAATTGATGAATATTTAGGAATAAGTGATTTTGAGCAAATATGCGGCTTTATTATAGGTTCTCCAGTATATAATTATCCACCAAAAATAAAGAAGGATTTTAAAGATTTATTATTAAATTAACAAACACAAAACAGATGGTATTTGCCATCTGTTTTGCGTTTGCGGAATATTATTTGTCGCAGTCACATCTTGTTTTCCAAATTTCATCAAGTATTGTCTTGCGATATAAAGGATTCCAGTTACAATAGAAATTATCATAGAAATTCATTAGTCTATCTCTACATTTCTCACATGTTTTAGGATGTTGAATAATGCCTTTTGTAAAAGCATTTTCTCTCGTCCCCCACCATGCAATAGTAAATCTGTCTAGATATTCTTCTGGAATTCTATGCAGAAGCTCTACAAATTCCCACGATGAAATTTGTTTATAGACTCCAATATCTTGCCAACGTTTTAGCATTGTGTTATTTTTGATATTTATTGGAAATAATACTGCATAAGTTCCTTTAGGCATTTCTTCATAGATAAATTTAAGTGTATCTATGCAGTCCTGGATTTGCTCTTCACGAGTCAAAAAAGGAGCGCCTAAAAGTACATTAATTTGCAGACCAATTCCATATCTTTCGCACAACCTAGTCACTTCAAGATATTGGCCTAAGTCTATATCCTTGTTGTAGATACTTCGTACATCTTCATTTGCTGATTCAAGACCTAATTCAAAATAAATTTTTTGGTCTTGACCTAAAATCCCTCTAATGTCCTGAAGTTTGCTTTCTGTAATTGTTTTGTAGTGAGTTTCCATAGTAATTACAGGAATGTTTTTATGAGACACAAATCGTAATACCTCAAGAAATAAATCATAGGGTATTTCTCTCTCAGAAAGAAAAGAGCCATTTGCTTCAAGTTCAAGCTCAACTATATCAAATTCTTTTAAGTCTATTTTTTCAAGTTCTGGTTTAACCATATCTAGAGTTAGATTATAGTCAAAACCATAGTTGCAAAAAGTACATGCATTTTCACAACCACAAGACATAAAAAGTAATTGATATGTTTTATTTTCCACTTTCACAAGAGAAACAACTGGTGTCCCTGCTTCAGTTTTTATGTTTTTCCGCATTTTCCAGATTTCATGAGTTAAATATTCATTCATCTCATATTCCTCCTAGATTAATAAAAAATTGGTAGTATCCTACATTTTTATTTTATCTTATTTATAAATAAAACAAGTGACCTTTTTAATATTAAAAAAATCACTCATTTTGTTTTATTTTATTGGAATGTATAATTTTAATCTGTTATTAGGTAAATATTCTTCAATATCTGGTAAATCTTCTAATTCATATTCTAGATTTGGAATAATCGTTCTATATATTTTAGAACAATATTCATATAAAAAATTAGCTCCCATATAGTCACATTCAAATACAAGATAATCGCTGGGTTTTAGATATAATTTTTTTGCATTATCAAACTTTTCTTTAGATGCTATATAGTATATTGCATCATCTATACCACATGTTTTATCATATTCTAGAAGTCCATATTCGCTTTTTCCTTTAATTTTATTTAAGTTTTCTTTCCAAAATAATGGTGCTTGATTATGGCAATTTTTAATTGTCGTTTTCATATAAATTGCATATAAATTAAATTCTATATTTTTTTCTATATGATAATTAAATTCAGCAGTTATATCTTCATTTGTCAATTCATATTTAGAAAAAAATTTTATATTGTTTTTATGGTTATTTATTTCACTTGGAAGAAATCCCATCATAGTTTTAAATGCTCTTGAAAAAGCTTGAGAGGATTCATAATTATATTTTATCGCAATATCAATTATTTTTTCTTTTCCCTCTAACAAATCAAGTGCAGACATACTAAGTCTTCTTTTTCTTATATATTCAGCAACCGTATAATTGGTTACAAATAAAAATATTCTATGCATTGTATATTCATTGACACCTAGTATTTGTGAAAGTTTATTATAATTAATTTCTTCACACAAATTATTTTCTATATATTCAATTAACTCATTAAATCTTTCATTACTTTGTTTATTCATAAATATCCTCTATTCATTATTAAATTAATATCAGTATATCATTTTGTTTATAAAATTACAAATTTTTTACAAAGAGATAAATATTTATTTGTACAAAAAAATCAACCAGTTTAATTCTGATTGATTTATATCTACTGTTTCAAAAAGGTTCAAACAGATTTGTCGTTGGAGCTTCCAGCCGGAATCGAACCGGCGACCCCAGCCTTACCATGGCTGTGCTCTACCTACTGAGCTATAGAAGCATTCTTTATACTATATTTTCTTCATTATCAACTATATTTTTTATTGCTTTTTTTCTTATTCTTTGTATAGCATTATCTACAGATTTTACTTGTGTATCAAGTTTTTCCGCTATTGTAACATAGCTTTCACCTTTAATAAATCTAGCTAATACTTGTTTTTCAAAATCGCTTAGTGATTGTTCTATTGCATTTTCTACTCTTTGATAATATTCTTTTTTTGTAATTGTTTCTAGCGGATCTTCTGTTTGGTGTGCATCAAATATTTCTAATACTGATGTGTCTTCGTCATCATCATACGCAGCAGTATTAAGGGATAAATATGAATTTAATGGTATATGTTTTTGCCTATTAGATGTTTTAATTGCTGTAATTAATTGTCTTTCTATACACATATTTGCAAATGTTTTAAAAGAATTTTGTTTAGTCGCATCAAAAGATTGAATTGCTTTAAACAATCCTATCATTCCTTCTTGAATAATATCTTCCTTCTCTGCACCAATAATAAAATACTTTCCAACTTTCATATTCACTAAATCTTTATATTTGTTTATAATAAAGTCTAGTGCATATTTATCGTCAGATGATTTTACTAAAGATATTAATTCTTCATCTGTCATAGAATTATAGTTATTATTAACAGAATAAAAAACATTTGCGCTTCTCATTATTTTATGTTTATGTCCTCCTTAATTGTATATGCATCTTTTTAAGCATACAACCATTATATTTACAAAAAAGTGAATTGTCAATACCAAATTTTAATATTTTTGCCTATTTCAGCAGTTTTATTGATAATTTTAGTAAAATATAATATAATGTAACAAAAATTTAAA
The DNA here is from genome assembly GCA_947594065.1 of uncultured Clostridia bacterium. Taxonomy (GTDB): domain Bacteria; phylum Bacillota; class Clostridia; order TANB77; family CAG-508; genus HGM13634. The sequence goes on along the minus strand of CANQDX010000013.1, from coordinate 27,696 downwards.
GGAGATTACATATAAAATGGCTTTTGATGGATTAGTAACCAAATCTATTGTTACAGAACTAAATTCAATTTTAATTGGTGGAAAAATAAATAAAGTATTCCAACCAACTAAAAATGAATTAGTTATAGATATATACTCAAAAGAAAAATTTTTTCTTGATATTTGTATTGATTCTTCTAATTGCAGAATTAATTTAACAAAACATCTAAAACCTAATCCTAAAGCAGCTCCTAACTTTTGTATGTTACTTAGAAAATATCTAAATGGCTCTAGAATTACATCTATTCAAACTGTTAATTTAGATAGAATAGTTATAATTAATTTAAAGGGTTATAATGGCTTAGATAATCTAGTAAATTATAGTTTAATTATTGAACTTATGGGTAAACACAGCAATGTTATTTTGACAAATGAAAATAATATAATTATTGATTCTATGAGGCACATAAGTTGTTCTAATGATGCGCTAAGAAATATATTACCTGCTAACCCATATATTCTTCCTACTTCTTCTAAATTAGATTTGCAAGTAACAAGTGAAAATAATTTTCTAAATTCCATTTCTTCATCTGATTATAATTTGGTAACTGCAATTACAAATTGTTTTGTTGGGATGAGCAGTTCTTTTCTTAATTATACTTTAGAGAAGTTAGATATCGATTCTAATAACTTTACTAAAAATGATTTAATAAAGTTTTATTCTTATTTTGAAAAATTGTTGGAATCAATTACAAATTATAAAGTTAAATGTGAAGAATTTGAATTAAATGGTAAAAAAGATTTTGCATTGACTCTGTGTGATAAGGCATCTTTAGGCTCTATTAACGAATTCGTAGATAATTATTATGCACAAAAAGAATCTTATGAAACTTTTGTAAATTACAAGAATTCAGTTTTAAAACTTATTTTGTCTTTATTAAATAAATACAATAAAAAGTTAATTGTAATTCAAGAAAAATTAAATGAATGCAATGATATGGAACAGTATAATCTGTATGGTGAGCTAATTATAGCTAACTTATATAAAATTAATAATAATATAAATATTGAAAATATAGAGTTAGAAAATTACTATGATAATAACAAAAAGATTGTTATTCCATTAGATAAGAAAATATCACCATCTCTTAATGCAAAAAAATATTTTAAAAAGTATAACAAACTAAAAAATACATTAAACATTGTGAATGAACAAAAATCTGAAATTCAAAAAGAAATAAATTATTTGGAATCAATTGTTTATGCTATAGAAAACAGTACATCTTCTCAAGAAATTAGCGAAATTCATCAAGAAATTGAAGAAAATATATTAAAAATTACTAAAACTAAGTCTACCTCTTCAAAAAAGAATAATTTAGAAATTGCTCCACTTAAGATTGATGGATTTGTTGTATATGTTGGTAAAAATAATACTCAAAATGATATAATTACTTTTAAAATGTCTGATAGAAATGATTTATGGTTTCACACTCAAGGTTTTCACGGTAGCCACGTTCTTTTGAAAACAAATGGAGCTACAATAGATGATACTAATCCAATTCTTGTAAAATGTGCTAAACTTGCGGCTTTACACAGTAAAGCAGGTAGTGAAAAGAAAGTATTGGTTGATTATACATTAGTTAAAAATTTAAAAAAGCCAAAAGGTTCAAAACCTGGCTTTGTTGTGTTTAATCAGTATAAAACAATTATAATAGAAAATAACTAATTTTTTAAACAATAAAAAGCGGCATAGCCACTTTTTATTTATATTTTATATTCTAAATCTGTAGAATACTTAAAAAGTTCTTTTAGTCTTTTATGAGTAATCATAGAAACTCGTGGCTGTGGATTTTTTTCGTCATAGTCCATTAATTCTTGTGTATAGCAATTAACAGATGTTTTATATACTAAATATCTGTTGTTTACAAAAGTTAAATAAATTTGATAACCATTATTTAAGTCTTTTTCAAAATTGCTAAATTTATAATTACTATCCATTATTTTGTATCGTCCTTTCAATTTATTAACTAATCATCTTTTTAAATTCGTCTTCGTTAATTACTTTTATTCCTAATTCATTTGCTTTTCTTAACTTGCTTCCTGCTTCTTCTCCAGCTAAAACATAATCTGTTTTTTTGGAAACAGTAGAAGATGTTTTACCACCAAAGTTTTCTATTATTTCGCTTGCTTCATCTCTAGTATAGTTTTCTAAAGTTCCTGTTAATACAAAAACTTTACCATAGAATCTCTCATCGTTACTATCTTCTTTTAGATAATTCATATTAACGCCTGCTTCTTTTAGTTTATTAATTAGGTCAATTGTTTGTTCTTGTTTAAAGAAACTATAGATATTATCTGCAATAATTTCTCCCACTTCTTCGATAGAATTTAGATTGATTACGCTTGCCTCCATTAAATTGTCAATACTTTTAAATTTTTTGGCAAGTATTTTTGCAAGTTTAGAACCAACATTTCTAATTCCCAACCCGCAAATTAACCTATCTAGGTCATTTTCTTTGCTTTTAGAAATGGCATCTATTAGATTCTGAGCAAATTTTTTACCATCTTTCTTTAATGAAGCAATTTCCTCAAGTTTTAAATAATAAATATCTGAAATATCTTTTATAAATCCATTATTTATTAATTGTTCAATAATTGCTTCTCCTAGTCCATCTATATTCATTGCTTCTCTAGATGCAAAATGCGTGATATTTCTTAAAGTTCTTGCAGGACATTCAATTCCAATACATCTAGATGCTACTTCTCCAAATTCTCTTACTACTTCTCCACCACAGACAGGGCAAAACTTAGGCATTTCAAATTTCTTTTCTTTTCCTGTTCTTTTTTCTTTTATAACGCCAACCACTTCTGGAATAACGTCACCTGCTTTTTGAATATAGATATGGTCTCCTATTCGTATATCTTTTTCTTTTATAAAATCTTCATTATGCAATGTTGTTTTTGAAATTGTTGAGCCAGCAACTACAACTGGATCTAAGATTGCAAGAGGTGTAATAACACCTGTTCTTCCCACCTGACATATAATGTCTCTTAATACAGTTTCTTTCTTTTCTGGTGGATATTTATATGCAATAGCCCATTTTGGAACCTTTGCAGTTTCGCCAATTATTTTTCTTAAGTTCAAATCATCAACTTTAATAACAGCTCCATCTATTCCAAATGATAGGTTTGGTCTTTCATCACCTATTTTTTGAATAGCTGATATTACTTCTTCAACATTATTGCATAATATTTTTACAGGATTAACATTAAATCCAATTTTTTCAAGATATTTTAAAGAATCATAATGTGAAGTAAATTCAATAGAATCACTTTTTTGGACATTGAATAAGAAAATATCTAATGGTCTATTTGCAACTATAGAGCTATCTAATTGTCTTAAGGAGCCAGCTGCAGCGTTTCTTGCATTTGCAAATAAAGGTTCATCTTCTAATTCTCTTTTTTCATTAAGTTCTTCAAATTCCTTTGTTCCTATAAATACTTCCCCACGAACAACAATATCAATTGGCTCTTTTAATGTTTGTGGAATATGTTTAATTGTTTTTAAATTTTGTGTAACATCCTCTCCGACCAAACCATTTCCTCGTGTTGCGCCTTTAACAAATTTTCCATTTTTATATTCTAAAGCTACTGATAAACCATCTATTTTTGTTTCTACTACATATTTTAATTCTTTGTTGTTCTCTTTTGCAATTTCTTTCATTCTTTCATCAAATGAATAAATTGATTCAAAATCAAATACATCTTGTAAACTCTGAAGTGGAACAATATGAGTAACTTTTTCAAATCCTTCTTTTACTGTTCCCCCAACCTTTTGTGTTAAAGAATCTTTTTTAATTAAATCTGGATATTTATTTTCTAAATTTCTAAGTTCAAGCATAAGCATATCATATTCAAAATCGCTTATTTCTGGGTTATCTTCGTCATAATATTTTTTTGCATAATATTCAGTTTGTTTTCTTAACTCTTCTATTCTTTTCTTAGCGTCATTTTTATTCATAATATGTTTTTTTCCCTTCATTATTTATTTTTTTCTAGTAGAAGCTCTTTTCCATTTTTTATGTAAGTCCAACCTGAAAAAATAGTTGCAATAACAGATACGGTCATTAGAATAGATGCAAGAATATTCATAATATATTCTCCTGTAGACATATAAACCAAAGCGGAATTTGTTTGCATTTGAGCTATGCTTGATGCTCTAAATATAAATTGGAAGTAAGCAAAATTATTTAAAAACATTAAGATAATTGCTATCATTTGCGTAACTGTTTTTATTTTACCCCAAATATTGGCTGCTATTACTTTTCCTCCATTTTCTACTGCAATTAGTCTATATCCAGATACAACAAATTCTCTAAATATTACAATAATTGGTATCCATACAGGTAATTTTTCACTTTCAACTAAAATTAACATAGCTGCTAATACAAGTATTTTATCTGCTAATGGATCAGCAAACTTTCCAAACGTTGTTACAATGTTTTCTTTTCTAGCAATTTTTCCATCTAGGTGATCTGTATAAGATGCAACCACAAAAATTGCAACAATTATCCAGTTAATAACTGATATGTTTAGAAAAGTTGCATTTGTTCCAACTAAAACTCCATAATAATATACAATTACCATTATTGGTACTAAAACAATTCTTAAAATTGTTAATTTGTTCGGTAAATTCATATTTACTATTGTTCCTTTCTAAAGGCACAAATCCGGTTGGAAAAGGATTTTGTAATTATTTCTCAACCTTTTACCTCTTTTTTAAATTTGTAATTATTATATATAAAAAATTTAAAAAAAGAAATACCTTTGATGTATTTCTTTAAAAAATTTATTTTAGCTTTTTTTGAAGGAGTGTCCCCAATGGGGTCAAATGGACCTTTTTTGGAACGTCCCCAATGGGGTCATTCGTTTAAAACTGCATTTAATACTTCGGCTAAATATTTCATACTTGCTGTTGCTTCTTCTAATGTATTTCCTGTTGCTCCTACTTCTATTATAGATGCTGCATTTGTTACTTTTTGATTAAACGTAGAGCTTCTTAAGTTGATAGACCTAAACAATCCTGGATACATTTCATTTGCTTTTTCTTGTACTTTTACTGCAAATTTCAAATTATTTTTCCAATTAGGATGTTTTCCACCACCATCATTTGTACCTATAACGAACATAAGTTGTGCAACTTTTTCTCCATTTATTTCGACCATTGGTGCATAATCGCTTGTACTGCCTACTGCATCTCTATGTATATCAAAAACTATTTCTGCTTTTTCATTCTTCTTTAACATTTCCTCTATTGTTTTTAATGATCTGTTATATGAGCCAGAATAAGCTGGATAATCGTGTTTTGTTTCACTTCTCTTAACATTAAATCCGTATTTTTTTAATTCTTCTTCTAGCCTTCTTCCAACACCTACTACAGAATATTTTAAATCTGTTGTTCTAAAGTTACCAGATGCTTTATAACTATTTTCTTTTGTAGGTGTATAGCTTTCGCACGTATGTGTATGATAAATAAGAATATCTTTTTTATTTTTTACATTATAATCTGGTTTTAAGATTGCTTCTGTTAATTTTATATCTGTTAAATTTTTTATTTTTACACTTCCATAAGTGTTAGTATAGGTTTCTTTAATTTGTGTGGTTGTTCTTTGGTTTTCCTGTTCTTCTTTATCTTCATCTGTTTCGCCTAATTCACTTACAGTATCATTATATTCCATACCTTCTAAATGTGGTAATTCCATACTTAAAATACGTAGTAATTTGCTTTTCTTTATATTTTGTTTTTCTTGATTGTTACTAGCATTTTCTTCCTCGTAATTTGCAATATTAATATTTGATTTAATTAAATTCTTTGCATTCATATCAATAATAGAAAACTGCATATTTTCATTTTTATTAACAAAAAATCTAGTAGAATAAATAGCACCTACAATTACTATTGTTAATCCTACTAGATATTTTATTAAATCCTTTAAATTTATTGTTGCAATCATTTTTTTCTCCTTTGTCTATCACAGATTATTACTTGTATAAATATATTAAGGCAAAAGAAAATTTATGATTGTTATGCTTTAAAATTCATCGTCAAATTTTTCAAAGATTACATTTAAAATACTTTCTGAATCCAATTTACTTAATTCTTCCTTACCAGTTTCCATTTGTTTTATTTTACATTTTTTATTTTTTATTTCATCTTCTCCAATTACAATTGTAAATTCAGCATTTATTTTATTTGCATACTTCATTTGAGCATTAAAACTTCTTGAGGATATATTAGTTTGAACAGCTAAATATTCTCTTAAATCATTTGCAAGTTTCATTGTTTCAATATCAAATTTCTCATCCATAGATACAAGATACATATCTAGTGGGAAAGATGGTATATCTTCTTTTGGTATTAAAGAATTTAATCTTTCTTCTCCTGCAGCAAAACCAACAGCTGGAGTATCTGGTCCATCCAATTCTTTCACTAATCCATCATATCTTCCACCTGCTAAAACGGTATAACCATCTGTTTTAGAAATAAATTCAAATACAGTTTTCGTATAATAATCTAATCCTCTTACAATACTGCTATCTACTGCATAGCTTATTCCTAAGTAGTCTAAACCTTTTTTTACATTTTCAAAGTGTTCTTTACATTCGTCGCATAAATAATCTAAAATAACTGGTGCACCTTGATTTAATTCTTTACATTTTTTTTCTTTACAATCTAATATTCTCATAGGATTTTTTTCGAATCTAGACTTACAGGTATCGCAATATTTATTTATATTTTTTCCTATAAATTCTTTTAAAGCTTTTTGATATTTAGCTCTACATTCTGGACAACCAATTGAATTTAAGCTTAGATAAATATCGTTTATATTTAATTTCTTTAAAAGTTTATCTGCTAGGGATATTAATTCAACATCTGCTAAATATGATGCAGTACCTATTATTTCTGCACCTATTTGATTAAATTCTCTATATCTTCCCTTTTGTACATTTTCATATCTAAACATTGGCATAGCATAATAAACTTTAAAAGGTAATGGTTTTGAAGAAATACCATTTTCTATAAAGCTTCTTACTATTCCAGCTGTTCCTTCAGGTCTTAATGTAATGCTTCTACCACCTTTGTCATCAAAAGTGTACATTTCTTTTTGAACAACATCCGTAGTATCTCCAACGCCTCTTTCAAATAATTCTGTATATTCAAATGTTGGAATTCTTATTTCTTTAAATCCGTAATTTTCAAATATATCACAAGCTCTTGCTTCTGTATAATTCCATAAATCTATTTCATCTGGTAACACATCTTTGGTTCCTTTTGGTTTTTGTATCATAATTTTTCCTCCTTTTATTTACACGTTTTACTTTTAAAATTTAATAATCTAATCTTGGTTTTAATTCCAAATAAATTGGCTTTTCTTCTTTGATAATAGTAGACTTCCCGTGTCCTGGATACACTATAGTATCTTCTGGCAAAATCATTATTTTTTCTGTTATACTTTTTATAATATCTTCAAAACTACTTGTTGGTAAATCTGTTCTGCCCCAAGTTCCTCTAAATACTGTATCGCCTGAAAAAAGCATTTTATATTCTTCGCAATATAGACAAGTAGAACAATTTGTGTGTCCTGGTGTATGTAGAACTTTCAATTCTATTTTTCCTATATGCAGTTTATCATCATCGTCTACTCTTGAATCTGCTTCTAATACTATTTTATTCTCTCCTATGTAGCTTCCAAGCACAATATTGTCGTCTTCTAAGTTATTTGCGCCATTACGATGTATTAATATTTTTCCACCTAATTTATTATGTAATTGTGCAGCTGCACCAATATGGTCGGCGTGACAGTGTGTTAAATAAATATATTTTAATTTTGCATTTAAAATATCTAACATTTCTAATATTCTTTCTAACTGGCTGGCTGGATCAATTACCATTGTTTCTTTTGTTTCATCATCTTGTATAATATAACAATTAGTTGGTTCATTTAATGTTGTAATTAATTTTAACCTTTTCAAAATCATTTGTTTTTCTTTCCTTTATATAATTTATTTTTTACGATTAACTTCATACACGCTATCTACTTTTCTCAATGCTTTTAGTATTTTATTTAACTCCTCTAAATTTTCTACTTCAATTGTAATATCTGTAATTGCAATTTTTTCTTTGTTTGCTCTTGAATTAACTGCCATTAATTTTGATTTTTGATTAGAAATTTCTTTAATAATATCTGCAAGTAATCCATTTCTGTCGTTTGCAAAAATTTCTATATCTACTGTATAAGAGGATGCTTTATTTTGGTCATACCATTCTACATCAATAATTCTATTTTCTTCTGTTAAAAGATCTTTTACATTTACACAATCTGTTCTGTGTACAGATACTCCTCTACCTTTGGTAATGTAACCTATAATTTCGTCTCCGGGTACTGGATTACAACATTTTGAAAGTTTTACTAAACAATTATCTATTCCTTTTACAACAATGCCATTATTAGAAACGTTTTTGTTTATTTTCCTTTTACTTAATTCTTGCATTTTTTCTTCTAAGTTTAATTCATTATGTTCTTTCCTATATTCTTCTAACATTCTTGATATAACCTTAGAAGGCGAAATTGCTCCAAATCCAACAGATGCATACATATCATCTATTGAATTAAATTTGAATCTATCTAAAGTGGCATTTACGTATTCTTGTTTATATAGTTCAGATTGATTCATACCTATTCTTTTTATTTCTTTTTCAACTAAGTCTTTCCCTTTAACGATGTTTTCTTCACGTTCTGCTTTTTTAAACCATTGGGCAATTCTGTTTTTTGCAATTGTACTTTTAACATATTTTAACCAGTCACGGCTTGGACCTTTAGATGAATCTGATGTTATAATTTCAACTATATCTCCATTTTTTAGTTGCGTAATAATTGGTACCATTTTACTATTTACTTTACATCCTACCATCTTGTGTCCTATTTGTTCGTGTATGTTATATGCAAAATCAATTGGAGTAGCATTTCTTGGTAAAACTTTAATATCTCCTTTAGGCGTGAAAACATATACTTCATCTTCAAATAGCTCTGTTTTTAAAGTATTTAAAAATTCATCTGGATCTTGCATATCTTTTTGCCATTCCAAAGATTCTCTAAGCCAAGCTAATTTATCATCTTGTACTTTTACGGTACTTTTTTTATCTTTATTTGCTTCTTTATATGCCCAGTGGGCAGCAATACCAAATTCTGCAACTCTATGCATATCCCAAGTACGAATTTGTATTTCAAATGGAGTACCTTTAGGTCCAATTAATGTAGTATGTAGTGATTGATACATATTAGATTTTGGAACAGAAATATAGTCTTTAAATCTTCCTGGCATAGGGGTATATAACTCGTGAACAATTCCTAATGCTGCATAACAGTCTTTAACAGAATTTACTAAGATTCTTAGTGCAAACAAGTCATATATTTCATCTAATGTTTTATTATCTCTTTTCATTTTTCTATATATACTATATAAATGTTTTGCTCTTCCTGTTACTTCTGCTTCAATATGTTCTTTTTTTAATTCTATACGAATTTTTTCCATTATATTTTCTATAAAAATTAGTCGTTCTTCTCTTTTTTTATCAATTCCTTCTACAAGTTCTCTATATTCTTCTGGGTATAAATATTTAAAAGATAAATCTTCTAATTCCCATTTTAGAGAATATAATCCTAATCTATTAGCAAGAGGAGCATATAAATCCATTGTTTCTTTAGCATTTGCAATTTGTCTGTCTCGTGTTAAGTATTTTAATGTTCTCATATTATGTAATCTATCTGCTAGCTTTATTAAAATAACTCTTATGTCTTTACCCATTGCTAAAAACATTTTTCTGTAATCTTCAACTTGTTGTTCTTTAACAGTGGTATATTGTTGCAATTTACTAAGTTTTGTAACACCTTCTACTAAATCTGCAATTTCTTCTCCAAATTCTCTAATAATATCTTGATGTGTCACATCTGTATCTTCTACTATATCGTGCAAAAGAGCAGCACATATTGTTGCTTCATCTAAGTCAATGGTTGCTAAAATATATGCAACTTGCAAAGGATGAATAATATATGGTTCACCTGATTTTCTTAATTGTCCATTATGTTTTTCATTTGCAAATTCATAGGCTTTTGAAACAAGCTTAATATTTGCTCTTCTTTTTCTATTTTTTAGTTCTGTTATAATATCATTAATATTTACTTCTTTTATTTCTGACATTTATATCACCTTCTTTTTATTAGAAACACTTCTTTTTCATTTAATTTCTTGCAATCATAATATCTTTTAAATTGATTTGAATATTTTCTAGTCCATTAAAAGAATTAATTTCTAATGAGCCTACAATATCTACTTTATCACCTATTAAAAATTCAGAAGCTCTATTTCCTAAATTAAATCCCATAGCTGTTATTATGTTATTATTATCTGATTTTAAAGTAAGTTTTATATGTTTTCCTTCCGTTAAAGAACGAATAGAGTCAATTTTTAAATTCTTGTATAAGAAAAGTGGACATTTATTTGATTCTCCGTAAGGCTCTAGTTTTGCAAGATCTTTAACATTTTCAATTGTTAGTTCCTTATCTTGTAATTGTTTATCAATATTGATAATTGGTATAATTTCGTCTATATTTGTACTTTTCGCATATTCTTCAAATTTATTTTTAAATGCTTCAAAATCTTTTTTGTGTAGGCTTAAGCCAACAGCCATTTCGTGACCGCCATATTTTTGAAGATATTGGCTTGACTTGCATAGTGCATTATGTAAGTCAAATCCTGGTATGCTTCTGCCAGAACCTTTTCCTTCTTCTCCTTCAAAACAGATTAGAATACTTGGTTTAAAGTACATTTCTGTTATTTTAGAAGAAACTATTCCAATTACACCGTGATGCCAATTTTCACCTGCCAAAACAATACAAGATTTATCTATAATATTTTCTTTTTCTATTTTAGAAACTGCATCATTATATATTTCCTTTTCTATTTCTTGACGCACTCTATTGTACTCATTTAATTTATTTGTAAGTTCTTGTGCTTTTTGTATATCATCTGTTAAAAATAGATTAAGAGCTTCTTCGGCTTGTCCCATTCTGCCACAAGCATTAATTCGTGGAGCAACACCAAAAGAAATGGTAACAGATGTAATTTTTTCATATCCTAAGCTTTTTAATAATGTTTTCAAACCAACATTTTTAGTTACTTCTACTAATTTTAATCCTAATTTTGCAATCACTCTATTTTCGTCTACTAGTGGAACAATATCAGATATAGTTCCAATGCAAACTAAATCTAAATATTTCAAATATTCTTTTTCATCTAAATTTAACTTTTGGCTAATTGCTTGTATTAGTTTAAAAACAACTCCTACACCTGCAAGTTGATTAAAAGGATATTTACTATTTTTAATTTTAGCATCAATTACAGCAAGGGCTTTAGGTAAAACATCAGATGGTTCGTGATGGTCTGTAACAATTGTTTCTATACCTAAAGAATTAGCATAATCAATTTCCTCGATTCCTGAAATACCACAATCTACTGTAATCATTAATGTGTATTTTTCTTTTGCAATTCTATCAATAGCGTCTTTATTCAAGCCATACCCCTCATCCAATCTATTTGGTATTGTTTGAGAAACGCTAATACCTCTATCTTCCAAAAACTTTTTCAAAACACAAATGCTAGTAATGCCATCAACATCGTAATCGCCATAAATAATTATTTTTTCTTTTGTATTAATTGCCTTAATAATTCTATCTACTGCAACATTCATATCTGGTAAAAGAAATGGGTCGTAAAAATCATTTCTATTCGGATTTAAAAAAACTCTAATTTCTTCATCCTTTGTTATATTTCTTCCCACTAAAATACTTGCTAATAAATCTGTTAATCCATATTTATTTTTAATTTCTTCCACTTTCAAAGCATCAGCATCATAGCATACCCATTTCTTATTCATATATAATCTCCTAAATAAACAATTTCCTCTATATTTTATACTATTTAAACATTTTTTACAATAGAAAAATACAAGAAAAGTATATTTCGTACCACTACAAACGTATTTAGTAAATGAATATACAAAAATACAGATGATATAAATATCATCTGTATTTTTACTTCATTTTCACTTTTTATGCTCTTGGGTGAGCTTTTCTATATATATTTTTTATACTATCATCTTGGAATTGCATATATATTTGTGTTGAAGAAATATCTGAATGTCCAAGCATTGTTTGTATTGATTTTAAATCTGCACCGTTTTGTAAAAGATGAGTTGCAAATGAATGTCTTAAAACGTGTGGTGTAATATCTTTTGTAATGTGTGCTTGTTCTTTATAATATTTTATAATTTTCCAAAAGCCTTGTCTTGTCAATCTTCTACCATTTACATTTACAAATAACGCTTTTTCTGAATCATTTTTTACTATAACTGGTCTTGCTTCTTCTATATATTCTTTTAGTGCCTTTAAAGATAAAGAACCTAATGGAATTGTTCTTTGCTTTGTTGCAGTTTTACAAACTACAGTTGCGTTTTCTAAATTAACATCATCTATATTTAAAGAAATAATCTCTGTTACTCTCATTCCAGTAGCATACGCAAATTCAAGCATTGCTTTATCTCTGGTTCCTTTTAAATCAATATCTTTTGGTTGATTTAAAAGCAACTCGATTTCTTGAGATGATAAAATACTTGGTGCGTGTTTTTCTACCTTAGGAGCTTGAACATTTTCGGTTGGATTATTTTTTATTTTCTTATTTCTTAATTCATATTGATAGAAGGATCTAATAGATGCTAGACTTCTAGAAATACTAGATGATTTTTTTCCTATATCTTGCAAATGTTCCATATATTCTTTTATATCTTCTTGTTTAAGTTTAGCATAATTTAATTTATTTGCATCTAAATATCTTTCGAATTGCAAAACATCTCTTTCATAAGATTGTAATGTGTTTGCAGACATTTTCTTTTCTATTTTTAAGAATTCTAAAAAACTTTTAATTTGTTTCTCCATTTTAAGCTCCCCTATCGTTTAATAATTTATTTATAGTAGAATTTACATAAACTACTAATGTTATATCAAATAACTTTAAAATTGTAAAGACTTTTTTTTATTTTTTTAAATTGATTTATATATTTTTTAATAGAAAAATAGAAATTGCTGTTGAACCATATACTTCAATCAATGATGCCACAAGCATTAGAAGCAACATTAATGTGCAAAATATGGTATGTCTTATAATTTCTGTTTTTATATTATCTCTATTTTTATTTTTCATAATTGATTTATAAAGATTTGTTCCACTTACCCCTGTTGCAAGCATTGTTGGTATAAAAATAATATTATGTAGTAGCAATAGTGATAATGCAATTAGTGTTCCTTTACCTATTCCAAAGCAATAAATTATACTGCTAATTGTATACCCAATTGAAAATCCTTTTATTAATACTGTTCCATAAACAACTGGTATTCCAATAATCGTTGACGCACCAAACCACAATAGAATAATAATCATAAAGTTAGAAAAAACTGCATACTTGAATAATTTTAATAAGTCAATATTTGTATAGTTTTTTATTTGATTTACTAATGTATTAAGATATTGATTTATTTCTTCTATTTGAGTATTTGCTGTATTATTAATTAGAAAAACACCAAGCATTAGACCAATAAAAAAGAGAATAGATACAATTAAATATCCTCTTTTGTTATTTAATATATGATTATATAATATAGTTCCAAATTTTGATCTCTTACTTTTTAATTTAGACATTATCTTTTCCTCTCTATACTTTACAGTTTTTTTCAAAAGTTTCTTATACATAATGTCTATTCTATAAGATTTTTATTTAGAACTTATTTTTCCATATATACCTCCTCCACCTGCTTGTATATTTACATTTCCTTCTCTAGCATTAATAATATTGGTTGCTGCTTTTTCACCTACAACAGCTTCTATATCGTCTTTTGATAATTTATGTAATATGTTCATTTCGGTTTCAAAATTTTCTAGTAATTTATCTATTGTTTTTCCACCAAGACCAGGAACAAATGTTAAAGGAATTTGGTAAATATATGGTGGTCTATTTTCTGGGCTTTTGGTTTTTTCTTTATCTTTTATCATTTCTATTCTATCAAACACGCCCATTGTAATGTTTGAGCTATCACAATCTGGACAATACGTAACTGGTGCATCTCCAGGTATTGGTTTATTGCATTTTTCACAATACGTTCTATGATATTTACCAAGTTTTGGGTCTAAGCCATAATTTGCTAAAACCTTTCTTCCATCTTGATTTTTTAGGGCTTTTAGGATTTCTTTAAAGCTTATATTTTGAACTAAAATTTTGTTATATTCTCTTGCAATTTTAGGAAGAGAATGTGCATCTGAATTAGTTAAAAATGTTCTTGATTCTAATTCTGATATTTTATCTGCCAAATATGTATCTGCAGATAGCCCCAATTCTATTGCAAATATTTTATTGAATTTTTCTTTAAATATTTTTTCTAGCCTATCTGTGCAATTTCCATAAAAGCTTTTATGTGGTGTAAAAGCGTGTGCTGGAACAAGAATTCCATTATATTTTTCTACAATATCTATTAACTCATAAGCAGAAATGTCTGCTCTTTGTGAACTTAGTGTAATGTTTTTAATATGATGGCTCATTTCATTAGAAAAGGCTTTGATATCTTTTAAGTATGGAAAATAACATAAGTTATGTGCACTTCCTGTTTTTCCTTTTTCATTTATCTCTGATGTTTCTATTTCACTTCCTAATATAATGCACACTTTATCTTTGTAAATGATACCACCATCTGGAATTTCGTACGCGTCACCTTGTTTTAAAAATTTTTCTATATCTTCTATTACATAAGGTGATGCACAGTCTATAATACCTACTACATTAATTCCTTTTCTATTTGCGCATTCTTTTGCTATATTTGCAAAATTCAAAGACCTTGCTGCTGTTATTTTAATTGGTTTGTTATTTTCACTTCTTCCTATGTGTACGTGTAAATCTGCAAATATTTCGTACATTTATTTCTCCCCTTACAATTGAAAATCGTTTAATAATGATTTATGTTCTTCTGTTTTTTCGGCTTGTTCTACGTTATCTTGTATATATTGCTCTTTTAGTTCTTGGGTTGTTTTTCCTGTTGCAGCTATTCCTTTTTTTACTTTATCTTCAGGTTCTTTAGCAACTTTTTCAAGTTGATTCATTCTTTTAATAAAGTTACTTACTCTTCCATCTCCTTCTTGATGTAATTCTCTCATACTCTAATCCCTTCTTCCATAAAAATAAAATCTTTAAATTGATCCATAAAACGATTATGGTATCCTTTTAAATTTCTATATTCTGTTAATACTAATGCTTCGTCTATTGGAAATCCTTTTCTTTCTGGTCTGTCTAAAACAAGTCCACCAAAACAATCTACAAGCTCTAAAATATCGCTTTCAGGTTCACGTGGATTGCTTCCACTATATCTATTTACTTCTTCACATATTTTACAAAATCTTTTATCAAATCCAAGAGTTGCTAAATATTTTGCTCCATCTAGTGCATAATTTCTTACCGTGTCAATATCTGTTGCATCCTTTTTCTTTTTGCATCCACATAGTAAACAAGCTGTTATTACCAAATTTTTATCTACGCCTAAATCGATATCTTCCATAAACATTCGAGCAAGTTCTGTTTTTAAAATAACAGAATTATCGAAAAAAATACCTGTTCTTTTTTGCAAGTAATATGCAATTTCTAACTTTTTTGCATAATCTTTTTCATTTAAAATGTAATCTGCAAAAGTTTCCATAGAACCCTCCTATTTCTTTTGTTAATATGCTCATAATTACTCAAAAATATTATATTTCAAAAAAAAATATAATACAACAAATGTTGCAGAAATGTAATATTTTTGTAACATTGTTGTATTATAAGTTTTTATTTAAAATTTAAAATTGCTTTTCTTGCTAGCTCATCACACCTATTATTATATTCATTATCAGCGTGCCCTTTTACTTTAATAAATTCTACTTGATGTACTTTAGTTAATTCATATAATTCTTCCCACAATTCTTTATTTTTTACAGGCTCTTTGCTAGAATTTTTCCATCCATTTTTAATCCATCCTTCTAGCCATTTTTTCTCAAATGCGTTTACAACATAGGCGCTGTCGCTGTATAGTTTAACTTTACACGGAAATTTCAAAAGTTTTAATCCTTCAATAACTGCTGTTAATTCCATTACATTATTGGTGGTTTCTTTTTTACCGCCTGATATTTCCTTTTTATTTTCTTTATACATTAATATGCTTCCCCAGCCTCCAGGCCCTGGATTTCCAGAGCAGGCACCATCTGTATATATTGTTACTATTTGCATCATTTTTTTCCTTTCTTATGTTAAATTGTACTTTTTTTCTTGTATAATTCCTTATTTTGTGATATTATATCAATAAATATTTTAATTTACAATACAAGGAGGAATTTTTATGACAAATGTTGTAGGTATTATTGGAGAATATAATCCGTTTCATAATGGTCACGCCTATCACGTAGCTAAATCTAAAGAAGAAGCACAAGCAGATTATTGTATTGCTGTTATTTCAGGAAACTTTGTACAACGTGGGAATGTATCTTTAGTTGATAAGTGGGAAAAAGCAAGTATGGCATTAAGTTGTGGTGTAGATTTAGTTATTGAATTACCTACCATTTACAGTATTTCAAGTGCTGAAAATTTCTCTTACGGTGCAATTAGGCTATTAGATTCTTTAAACATTGTTGATTATCTTTCTTTTGGTTGTGAAACTCCATCTCTTGAAATTTTAGATAAATTTGCAGATATTCTATATAGAGAACCTCGCGAATTTGTTACATTATTGAATCACGAATTATCTAAGGGTGTTTCTTTTCCAAAGGCACGAGAAAATGCACTACTTATATATTTAAATGATATTAGAAAATATGTCAATGTTTTGTCTGGTTCTAATAATATTCTTGCTATTGAGTATTTAAAAGCATTAAAGAAACTAAAAAGTTCTATAAAGCCTATTCCTATTAAAAGAATTAATGTTGAACATAATGATACAGAAATTAGCAATCACTTTGCAAGTGCTTCAGCTATTAGAGAGCGCATAATTCAAAATAAATTATTTGGTTTATCTAGTTTAATGCCTTATGATGCTTATCGTATTTTATATCAGAATTTTCAGAACGGTCATTATATAAAAGATATTTCAAGATTTGAAAGAGAAATTATTTATATTTTAAGAAATATGAGCTTGGAAGAAATTGCTAATTTACCTGATGTTACAGAAGGATTAGAACATAGTATTAAAGAAGCCGCTAACTCTTGCAATACTGTACAAGAATTTGTTAATATTGTTAAAACAAAGAGATATACAGCTACTAGAATTCAAAGAATTTTGTTATATGTTTTACTTGGTATTACAAAAAAAGATATGGCTAATTGTGCAAAAACGCCACCTTATATTAGAGTATTGGGTATGAATAATAAAGGAAAAGACTTACTTTCTGCAATATCTCACACTAGCCCAAATTTACCTATTATTACTTCTGTAAAAAAATTTATGGACAATGCTCCTAATAAGCATATAGTTAATATGTTAAATATAGATATTCACGCAACAGATGTTTACACTCTTGGTTTTCAAAAAGATTCTTGGGCAAATTTAGATTACACACATAATTTAGTAACCTATTCAGATAATAATAAAAATAAATAACCAGCCTATAAAAGCTGGTTTTTTATTATTGATTTGTAATATGAATATCTTCTATTTTTGCATTCATTTCTCTTGCTATAATACTTTGAATTTGCGCAATATCTTCCTTTTTTAATTCTTCTTTATTTACAATTACACTAATGCTATCATCATTTGAAAATATTACAACATCTTGTATTCCCTTTGTTTTAATTAGATTTTCAGCAATCATAATTGCATTTTTAGCTTTATTAATTTTATTAATCTCCTCTTGAGCCGCTTCTTTTTGTTTATCTGATGTTGTTTTACTGTCTAAAATTTTTTGATAAGACTCCAACATTTGAGAATACATTGTATCTCTTTCTAACTTAGATGAACTAAAATATTCGCTATTATTAGAAACATCTGCGTTTGTTTCTACACTATTTTCTTCTGATGTAGAAACTGAGCTTGCAACTTCATTTGTTACAGTATTATTTTCTAATTGACTTTGTGTTTCATTTGTAATACTGTTTGAAAGATTACTACTTACTAATGTAGCATCTCCTATACTCGCTACTTGCTCTGTAGATGACACATTGCTGTTATAGTTTAAATACCCTGCTGTTACTAGCATTAACGCTAACACTAATATAGTTAATTGATTTTTCTTAATTATTTTCATAAAGACCTCCGCAAAATTATTTTTGTTTTTCAAACACTTGTATTTTATGTGTTGCAAGACCGTGTTGCTGCTTCTACTGCCTGAATTATATTTGTTTTTACCGTAGAATTATTTGCACCAGATGCAATTATAATAGCACCTTCAATTTTAGGTGTTATTGTTTTTTGAATTACAATTTCTTCATTTTGGTATATTACTTCTTTACTGCTATCTACCTCCTCAATTATTCTTTTGCCACCTGAGGAATCTTCTTCGTTTGTTGTTGTTTTTTTATCTGATTGATTATAAATTGGTATTACTTCTTCTGTTTCATTATATGTAATAAGAACCTTTACGTTTCCCACTCCATTTATATTTGATAAAACATTTTCAAGTTTCGTTTCTAAAGATTCTTCCACATTAGTTGTATTTTGAACTGCCAATTTTTTTGTACTATCGCTAGTATCACTTTTGGTGTTATTATCTTCTTTCCAAATTGTATTAATTGCAATAATTGTTATGACAAGAATAACTAGAAAAAAAATTAGATTTTCTATTTTTTTCTTATTATTTCCATCATCTTTCAACAACTTGTTTAATTTTTCCTTTAGCATTTTTCTCCCTCCTTAGTTAATAATAATTTTTTCTTTTTCAATAGAATATTCATTAGATAAATATTCTATAATTTCCGTTTTTTCTTTATTAGATAAATTATTTTCTTCTGTGATGGTAGTATTATGATTAACACTAATTTCGACATTCTCAACTTGAATGTTGTAATTGTTTTGATTTTCTTTGTTTTCCTCTATTTTCTTTAATTTTATTTGTATATTTTTTATTACGCCATAATCTGTTGCATTAGCATCGTTAAGTATATTAATATCGCATTTTACAACGTCATAACCTTTTTGTTTTAGCTTTATAATAATATCGTTTTTTATATTATTTATATATGTATGTTCAATTAATTTAGAATTATTATTCTCAAAATCATTTGAATATGTTTCCAAAATTGCAGAATTTTCAAAATATTTTTTATAAGTAAAATTGGAAATTTGTAAATCGTTACCTGTAATCTTTGCAACTAATGGTTGCGTAATTGTAAATAGTACATAAAGGCCTATTATCATTTTTATATATTTTTTGTTATTTCCATCAGGCAAAATCATTTCAAATATTGTAGCAACAATAAGGGCTACTATAATTTGATTTGCCCAAGTTCTTAAAAATGTAATCATTTGTTTTTCCTCTTCTCAATTACCTATATAATAATGTTCCATTACTAACTTTTATTACAATGGTTAAGCCCACAATTAGCATTACGCTGATACAAAATAAAATAGCTAATAAAATTTTGAATGTATCCCCTATAGAATCTAATAAACCTATTGTTTTTTCATCTGCTATTGGTTGGCAAATACACGAGGCTATGTAATATGTAAGACTTAATAAGCTTAATTTCATAATTGGTGTAATGCATATTCCAACAATAACAATCATTCCAACTAAGCCAACTGCATTTTTCAATATTCCTGCACATCCAATAACAGAATCTGATGCGTCTCCTAATATTTTTCCAACAACTGGTATCACAGTTGAAACTGCTGCTTTTGCAGTTTTTGCAGTTACACCATCTACCGTTTCTGTAATACTACCTTCTAAAGATAAAACAGTAACAAATAATGTCATAATAATGCCTAAAATCCAAACCCCTGCAGATTTTAAAAATTTAGCTAATTTATCTACTCTTACTTTATTAGAAATCTTAGAAATAATGCCCAAAGTTGTTCCAATCATTACTAATGGCAATATAAAGTCTATAATAAAATTTCCTATAAAATTAATTAATATCAGTAATACTGGTTTTACAACACCTGCAGATACTATTGCTCCTGTTGTTAACATTAATGTAATAAGAAGCGGTATTAAGCTATTCGAGAATCCAACTAAATCAATAATTGCGTTTTTAACCATACTTATAATGTCTGCAAAATTATTAAGTACCAAAGTTATAATTATAATATATTCTACAAAATAAGCAATCTGTGATACACTTTTATTTCCTAGACCTTCGCTTATTGTAACCAAAATACTGTGTATAATAATAACAATCATTATTATTCCAATATTACTAACAGCTGTTTTGGTTTCTCTTCCCAGAATATTTAATATATTATTAAATAAATTAGTATTTCCTATTCTTCCTGTAATAGCACTTTTAAAAATATCTTGTATATCTAAATTACTTAGACTATCTTCTGTATATTTTTTAGAAGTTGAAATAAAATCTGAAATACCTAGCGCTTCTTGCTGACTATTCAATATTTCTTCTGTTGCGTAAATTAAATTGTTATTTAACAGAAAAATAAGCAAAAATAAAATAAGTATTTTTTTCATTTGTACCTACCTCCTAAGGTAGAACTTTTAAAACAGTTTCTAATAAAGATGAAATAATAGGTAACGATATTGTAATAATTATTACTTTTCCACCTATATCTATTTTGTTTGCAATTGAACTTTCACCAGAGTCTTGACAAATGCTTACCGCAAATTCTGTTAAAATTGCAATACCTGTTATTTTTAAAATAATACCAAGAAATTGACTGTTAATATTTGCCCTATTAGATATGTCTTTTAACAAATTTATAACACCAGAAATTTGTGACAATGAAAATGCTAGAATAATTAATCCTGCAATAATAGATATGTATAATGCAAATTCTGGTTTATATTGTTTTAAAACAATAATGATAATAAGTGCAGTTAACCCTATACCAATTATTTTTATGACTTCCATTTTTCTATTCCTTTTTATAAATTAAACAATGTTCTAACTGTTCCAAATAGTCCGCTAATTTCTTTAATAACCATTGTTAATACAATAACTAGTCCTGCTAATGTTGTCATCATTGCTTGATCTTCTCTTCCCGCCCTTACTAAAACTTGATGTAAAACCGCTACTAAAATTCCAATTGCAGCTATTTTAAATAAAAGATCTATATCCATAATTTTAATTTCCTTTCTTTCAGTTAATAGTATTAAATTAAAATAATTACAAATGCTAGTCCTATAATTACTCCTAAAGTTTTGTACATTTTTGCATTTTTATTTTCATCGTTTTTGGCTTTTTCAATCTGCATTTCAATAAAACTTTTAGATAATTCTAACTGGCTTACTTGTCCTTCTTTATCTGTTTTTCCAAGCATTTTTCCAAAACTTTTTATATTTTCTATATCATCAGCATTCAAATTTGTACTTACACTTTCTAAGCTTTTATACCAAGCTTCTTCTGCGCCGAGCAACCTCATATTATTAGAGGCTTCCATAAAAATAGCAGCTGTATTGCTAGAAACAATTTTAGCTGTTTGCCTAAAAATTTCTGGAAGCGGCTCATAAGTGAACTTTATTTTGCTTTCTATAATGTTGAATGCTCCCTTTATTTCTTTTAATTCTTTTACCCTTAATATGTATTTTTTAGAAATTAAATTTCCTAGCAAAAAACTAACCATAAACACTAGAAAAATCATTATATATTTCAAAACAATCATATCTTGTCCTTTCTTTAGTAATCTTATTATTATATATATGCAGTGAAAATTATTTTTAGAACAAAAAAAGAAAGTAAATTTTCTTTACTTTCTAATTGATTTTATAAGAATTTTTTGAAGTTTCTATTATACGAAATTTAACGCTTAGCCTTTAATTATTACCATTTCTTTATTTGATTTAGTTAGTGGAACGCCAGTAGACTTTCCAACAATTACTGTATCTTCTATTCTTACTCCAAATTTACCTGTAATATATATTCCTGGTTCATCTGTAATAATCATATTGGGTTTTAAAATGACTTCTGATTTTGTTCCTAATGTTGGTATCTCGTGTAATTCTAGACCAACAGAATGTCCTAATGCGTGTATTAGGTCATAACCATTTAGTTCAAAATCATTTACAACCATTTTAGTAATATTTTTTGAAATAGCTCCTTCGTGCATTTCACCAATTGTTTGTAGCTGATTTTTTAATACTAACTGATATATTTTTTTTATTTCGTCATCAATTTTTCCAACAAAAATGGTTCTTGTCATATCTGAACAATATCCATTATATTTACAGCCCATATCAATTGTAATAACATCTCCATATTCTATTTTTCTATCTGTTGGAACTGCGTGTGGCATTGATGAATTTGGACCAGATGCTACAATTGAATCAAATGCTAGTCCATCTGCACCATTAATTCTATAAAACCTTTCTATTGCACCTGCAATTTGTTTTTCTGTCATACCAATTTTAATATAATTTAGTAAATATTCAAAACAATCATCTGTAATATTGCAAGCTTTTGTAATATATTTTATTTCTTCATTATCTTTTATTGCTCTTTGCTTTTCAATTATTCCTTCCGTTTCTACCAAGTTGTTAATTTTATATTTATACATATATTCTTTATATTTTGCATACGTGACATAGTTTTCTTCAAATCCAACATTTTCACAGAACAAAAATAAATTTTCTCCGTCTTCTTTAGATAAGGTTTGCATATCTTCTACAATTATTTCGTCTTCTATAGTGAGTAAACTATTAACAGCTTCTACATATCGTGCATCTGTTATGAAATAATTTTCTTTTCGTGCTAAAATTAATATGCCTTCTGCCTCAATTCCAGTTAAATACTTGATGTTAATTGGGCTTGATACAATCATTGCGTCTAAATTTAAACTACCTATTTTATTCCTAAGCCATCTAATTTTTTCGTTCACGAAAATTCACCACCTTATTTTTAAAATTTTATATTCTAATCATTCCTAATGATAACACAAATAGTAAAATGGACAAAATTGTGTTAAATGGAACAATCATTGTTATAAATGCTGCAATTACAATAAATGGGCCAAATGGTATATATTCATTTGTTTTTTTAATTTTTGTTACTAGTAAAAAGATACTTAACACTGCACCGATTAAAAATGAAATTAATGTTATTACGATAATATTGGGCAAGCCAAAATAAATTCCTAATGCTCCCATTAATTTTACGTCTCCAAATCCCATTGCTTCTTTTCCTGCAATAAGTCCACCTATCAATGTAATTAAAAGAAATATACCTGCTCCAGCAATCATTCCCAGAAACATATCAATTGCAATATTAACATTAAAAATGCCTGCTAAGAACATAAAAATAATTCCTATTTCAAACATAGTCATATTTAATCTGTTAGGTATAATTTGTAACTTGTAATCTATAATGAATGCAGAAAGCAGCATTGGAGTTAAAATTAAATATTTAATTAATTCTAAATTGCCTAAAAATGTTTTTTGAATTCCAAATACATATAAAAGGACAATATAAATTAACATTGTAATTAATGATAAAAGCAAATTTGGTTTGTATTCTTTCTTTTCCTTACTAAATATTTCTTTTGAAAATATTTTTTTGTAATCAGGTAATCTATAATTGCACCAATTTACAAATTTTCCTATAAAAAATCCAGCTATTGCAATTGTTGCATAAACTAATATATGCACATTATTAAAGTACATCTCTTTCCTCCTTAGTAGAATGTTTTTTACTTGGTTCGTTAGTAGTTATTTTTGATGAATTACTATCTACATCTTTTTTTAAGTAATCTAATGATTTTCTTTTACAATAATTGTTATTATCTTCGCTCTTATTTTTTTGCTTAATAAATCTTTTCTTAATATAATTTTCTATTGGTCTTTTTATTAATGTTACAAAAATATCTTTTTCTTCAATTGGGTCAACTAATATAGAATGCATTTTCATACGATTTGCACCAATAACATCTGTAAAGATTTGATCTCCTACAACTGCAATTTCGCTGCTTTCTAAGCCTAGCATTCTTTGGGCCTTTTTAAATCCATTTCGTAATGGTTTCATAGCAAAATAGCTATATTCCATATCTAATTTTTGCGCAACTTCTTTTACTTTTTTGTGTTTGTTGCTATTAGATAAAATACACATTTTGATACCATTTTTCTTCATTTCTTCAACCCAATGAATTGTCTCTTCATTCATATTTTTATAATAATCTATTAATGTATTATCAACATCTAGAATAAAACCTTTTATGTTGTTTTGTTTTATATATTCAGAATTAATATCTGAAATTCTACTAAAATAACCTTGTGGATAAAAAATCATAGTTCTTTCCTTTCATTTCGCAATAATATATTATCAATTATCAGCTGTTTTGTCAATTAAATAATAAAGAAAAGTGGTTTCAAACCACTTTTCTTTTATTATTATTGCATACATCATATTAAAATTCATTATTTATGCGAATTTATTGATTTTTTCCACAACAGTTTTTGTACTTCTTACCGGCTGCCGGCAGGGGCAGGGGTCGTTCCTCCCCACTTTAGGTCCTGAATTTCTAACAGGTTCTTTACTACGAACTGTATCGTTATCTAATCCATTTAAATTTTCTAAAGATGCATTTGTAATTTCTACTGTTTCTTTTCTTCTTACTTCGCCTGCTCTATGAATATTTAATAGAATTTTTACAACATCTGTTTTGATATCTTCTATCATTTGGTCAAACATATCAGATCCTTCAATTCTATATTGTACAACAGGATCTTTTTGGCCATAGGCACGAAGTCCAATTCCATCTTTTAATTCGTCCATTGCATCTATATGATTCATCCATTTTTCGTCAACTACTTTTAGCATAACAACTCTTTCAAGTTCTTTTATGTCTTTTTCACCAACTTCTTGTTGTTTGTCGCTATATTTCTTTTGGGCTTTTTCTTGAATTTCTGTAATTAAAGATTGTTCATCTAGCTCTTCATTTCTTAGTCCTTCTATATTTTCTAAACCGAAAACATTTTTTAGTTGTAATGCTAAACCTTCTGTATCTATATTTTCTCCTTCTTGAACATTTGTATAAAGATTTACTGTATCTTCTGCCACAGAGTTAATCATATTTCTAATATTGTCGCTTAAATCTTTTCCGTCTAATACTTTTCTTCTTTGTGCATATATTAATTCTCTTTGTTGATTCATTACGTCGTCATATTGTAATACATTTTTACGAATACTAAAGTTTTTACCTTCTACCTTCTTTTGAGCATTTTCTACTGCTTTTGATAAGAATTTGTGCTGAATTGGCATATTTTCATCTGCACCTAATGTGTTATATAGGCTAGTTATCATATCTCCACCAAAAATTTTCATTAAGTCATCATCTAAGCCAATATAAAATCTAGATTCACCAATATCTCCTTGACGTCCACTACGTCCTCTTAACTGGTTATCTATTCTTCTAGATTCGTGTCTTTCTGTTCCTATAATTTTTAATCCACCTGCATCAATTACTTTTTGTCTTTCTTCGCTAATTTCTTTTTCGTGTTTCTCTTTTAATTCTTTAAATAGTTTTCTTGCATTTAAAATTTCTTCGTTATCTGTTTCATTAAAAGCATTAGCTGCCTCTATTAATTCCTCAGAGTAGCCTTGTTTTCTCATTTCTTCTTTGGCTAAGAATTCGCTGTTTCCACCTAGCATAATATCGGTACCACGTCCTGCCATATTGGTAGAAATAGTAACAGCTCCATATTTACCTGCTTGAGCAACAATTGCTGCTTCTTTTTCGTGGTATTTTGCATTTAATACTTGGTGAGGTATTCCTTCCTTCTTTAAAATGCTACTTAATTTTTCTGATTTTTCTACAGAAACTGTACCAACCAAAACTGGTTGACCTTTTGCGTGAGATTCTTTAATATCTTCTACAACTGCTTTAAATTTTGCATTTTCATTTTTGTAAATGATATCGTTTTTGTCTTCTCTAATCATAGGTTTATTAGTAGGTATTTCAATAACATCTAAGTTGTATATTTCTTGGAATTCTGATTCTTCCGTCATTGCAGTACCTGTCATACCAGCAAGTTTACTATACATTCTAAAATAATTTTGGAAAGTAATTGTTGCCAATGTTTTAGATTCATCTGCAATTTTTACATTTTCTTTTGCTTCAATTGCTTGATGAAGTCCATTATTGTATCTTCTTCCATACATTATTCTTCCTGTGAATTCATCAACAATTAGAACTTCTCCATCTTTTACAATGTAATCTATATCTTTTTTCATAACACCATTTGCACGAAGAGCTTGATTAATATGATGCACTAATTCTGAGTTATCTAAATCGTTTAGATTATCTACTCCGAATTCTGTTTCAGCCTTTTTAATTCCTTTTGCTGTTAGACTTGCTGATTTTGCTTTTAAATCGATAATATAGTCATAATTTTCATTATCTTCTGCTTGGTTTATATCTTTTACGTCTTCTTCTACAATTGTTTTAGCGTGTAGTCTTTTTACAAAGCTATCTGCTTTTTTATATAATTCAGAAGATTTATTTGCTCTACCTGAAATAATAAGTGGTGTACGAGCTTCATCTATTAAAATACTATCTATCTCGTCGACAATAGCATAGTTTAATTCTCTTTGAACTGCCTGTTCTTTATAAATTACCATATTATCTCTTAGATAATCGAATCCAAATTCGTTGTTTGTTCCATAAGTTACGTCTGCTGCGTATGCTTTTCTCTTTTCTTCAGGTTCCATTCCATTAATACAAAGCCCAACTGATAGTCCTAAGAATTTATATAATTTGCCCATCCATTCACTATCTCTTTTTGCTAAGTAATCATTAACAGTTACAACGTGTACGCCTTTTCCAGCCAGTGCGTTTAAATAAACTGGTAAAGTTGCAACTAATGTTTTACCTTCACCTGTTTTCATTTCAGCAATTCTACCTTGGTGTAAAATAATACCACCAATTAATTGAACGTCAAAATGTCTCATTCCAAGCACTCTTTTGGAAGCTTCTCTTGCTACTGCAAACGCCTCTGGCAATATATCGTCTAAAGTCATACCACTTTTTAGTTTTTCTTTTAATTCTGGTGTTTTTGCTTGTAATTCTTTATCTGTTAATTTTTCCATTTCTGGCTCTAACGCATTTATTTTGTTTACAAGTGGCATTACCCTTTTTACTTCTTTTTCGCTATATGATTTAAATAATCCCATTGTTTAATTCCTCCTCAATTTTTCATAACAAATGTACTATATCACGTTTAATTGTAATTTGCAAGTGAATTTACATAAGAAAAGTGAAAATTACAAAATCAAAGATTTTATATAAAAAAATCAGATTCTATATTTTTGAATCTGATTTTTTAAATTACACAAAATTTCTTACAATTTCATTTTTGGAAATAAGGATATTGTATAATTTAGTGTGTAAATTTTGGAAAAGAAAATTTACGCACTAATTTTTTGTGCAAGAATGGAGGAAA
>CANQDX010000012.1 GCA_947594065.1 uncultured Clostridia bacterium | reverse complement strand
AAGATATAAAGCATATTTGCACATTTGCTACACAAATTTCAGAAAGAGATAGACAAGAACTTTTACATTTAATGCAATCTATATATAAAAGACAAAAGACAATGCTAAATCTTATTGATAAAAAACTTGATTTAGATGTGTGGCAAGAAATTAATCGTAACAATTATATTAAATAATATAATATTATATTTATTTAATATAATATAAAATAAATATTGCATAGAATTATATTATATGATATAAATATATTGAATAATAATTATTTGGGGGACCAGAATGAAAGAAAAGGAACAAACTATAAAAGATGAAATCAAGGGATATATTACTTTTAGTGGTTGGCAAATGGGAGAAGTTGCTAACAGATTAAGTGACAGAAAAAGTAAAGTAGCATTACAAAATTTATCGAATAAGTTAACTAAAGAAACTATAAGATATTCTGAAGTTAAAAAAATTGCAGATATTTTGGGATATGAAATAAGGTGGGAAAAAAAGTAGATATATTATAAAAAGGAGAAAGAAAATAACTATGACTAATGTAAAACAAAAAGTTAGAAATATAACTATTAATAGGTTATCTCAATCAGAAAATTATATAAATGAAATCTATAGTGCGTTAAAAATATTACTAGATAAAAATTACAAAAAGTATGATTTTGATGATTCTATTAATAAAAATGATATAAAATTTATAACGGATGAGAGTTTTCAATTAAGTTTATTTAAACTAAATGAAAAAAGCAAAAAACAAAAAAATAACGGAGTGTATTACACATCGGATGATGTAGCAAGGTATATTATATGTAATTCATTTCTTATGAAAGTAAATAGAGAACTAAATCAAACACATAATGATGAAGATTGTATTGAAATTCTTAGAAATCTAAAAGAGGAAAAAAATAATATTTTGTATAAATATACAGTTTTTGATCCTACTTGCGGTACAGGAGAATTTTTAATAAATGCTATAAATGTAAAGTTTGAAATATTGAAATATGAAGAAATAACAGATGAAATTGTTTTAAAAATAGCTGAAACAATGTATGGAAATGATATAGATAATGAATCGATTGACATATGCAAATTAAGAATATATTTTACATTAATAAATAAACTACAAAAAAAAGAATCGTTTAACAAATTAGCAGAGATAATAAATAAAAGATTTTTTACAATTGATTATATACAAAAATATGAAAAAATCAAGATGAAATTTGATATTATAGTTGGAAATCCTCCGTATGTAGAATATGGAAAGTATCAAAAGGAAAATAAATGCAAATTAGAAAATAATTTTGGAAATATTTATGCAGATGTTTTAAAAAACAGTATAAATATGAGTAATGAAAATACAGTCTTAGGATATATTATTCCGTTATCATATGTAGCAACTCCAAGAATGAACAAGATTAGAGAATTTATTTATGAAAAATCGGAAAAACAATTTTTACTTAATTTCGCAGATAGACCAGACTGCTTATTTACTGGAGTACATCAAAAATTAACAATTTTAATTTTTAGATTAGGTAACTCAAGTAAGGAAATATATTCATCAAATTATAAACATTGGTATAAAGAAGAAAGAAAAGAATTATTAAATGGAAGAGAAATTAAAAGAATAGAAAAATGTGATATAATGGATTATATTCCTAAAATAGGTAATAAGATAGAGGAAAGCATATATAAAAAAATTTATACTGAAGAAAAAAATAATTTATATGATTTTCAAAATCAAAATGGAAAAGAAATAAATATAAATATGAGAGCGACATTTTGGATTAAAGCATTTACTTTTAACCCAGGAAGTAATGAATATAAAAAATTTAAATACGAAAATGAATATTATTATTTTATATTATGCTTATTAAATTCTAGTCTATTTTGGGTATACTGGACTATAATATCGGATTGTTGGCATATTACTACAAAAGAGTTAAGACATTTTATATTGCCAAAAGAATTAAAAGATAATAAAATGTATGAAAAATTATACAAGAAGTTGGAAAATAAACTTGAAAAAACAAAGAAATATATAGGATCAAAACAAACGAATTATGAATATAAACATAAGTTGTGTAAAGACATAATTGATGAAATAGATGATTGCATAGGTAAAGAATATAAATTAAGTAATGATGAAATAAAATACTGTAAAAATTTTGCTTTAAAATACAGAGTTAGTGAGGGAATAAATGATTAGAGTAATAGATTTATTTGCTGGATGTGGTGGATTTTCATGTGGATTTGAAAAAGCTGGATATGATATAATTTCAGCAGTTGAATTTGATAAGAACATAGCAAAATCATATGAAATAAATCATCCAAAAACAAAAATGATAGCAGATGATATAAAAAATGTAGATAATAATAATGTTTTTAAAAAAAATGACGCAACGATTATAATAGGAGGACCTCCTTGTCAAGGATTTTCAATGGCTGGAGCAAGGATAAGAAAAGGATTTATTGATGACCCAAGAAATTACCTATTTAAACATTACTTTAATGTTGTGAAAATTGTAAGACCTAAAATGTTCATTATAGAAAATGTAAAGGGAATACTTACAATGAAAAATGGACAAGTATTCAATGAAATAAAAAAAATATTTGAAAATCCAGAAAATTTTGAAGGAAAGCCATATAAAATTCAATGCAAAGTAATGAAATCAAAAGAATTCGGAATTCCACAAAATAGAGAAAGAACAATAATTATTGGTTCAACGATAGATTTTGATTTAGATGAAGAAATAATTAAAACTAAAGAATATATAAAAGGAACAGACAAGTATTTCTTTGATAATGTTACAGTTTGGCAAGCTATATCAAATTTGCCAAAACCGACAAAAGATGGTAAGATAAAAACAAAAAAAGCAGAAAATAATTATCAAAGATTTTTAAGTTCAAACTCAGGTAAAACATATAATCATATAATGACAAATCATAATTCTGTTGCTGTTAGAAGAATGGAAAAGGTAGGTATTAATGAAAATTTTACAGTATTAGATGAAAAAATAAAAACTGTACATAGTGGATCATATGGAAGATTAGATCCTAATAGTATAGCTCCAACAA
Organism: uncultured Clostridia bacterium; assembly: GCA_947594065.1. Lineage (GTDB taxonomy): Bacteria > Bacillota > Clostridia > TANB77 > CAG-508 > HGM13634. The sequence goes on along the minus strand of CANQDX010000012.1, from coordinate 35,950 downwards.
TAACTACAAGATTTGATACTCCTTCAGGAGGAAGATTTATTCATCCATTTGAAAATAGAACTATTACTCCAAGAGAAGCAGCAAGAATACAAAGCTTTCCTGATGATTTTGAATTTGTGGGCACAAAATCCAGTATATGTAAACAAATAGGAAATGCAGTACCACCTAAATTGTCATATTTTTTAGGAATAATGATAAGGAGGATATTAGAAAATGATTAGTGCAGAAGAGTACTTAAAAACACTTAATGAAAAATCTGTGTGGGTATTTACTAAACAGCAAACAAGTAATTTAGATCAAATTATCAATGCAACTAATATGTTTGACAAAATTCCTGATAGAGAACATACTGATATTGAACAATATTGGAAGGATTATCATAATGAATTTGATGTTGAAACTGATAGACATAGAACACTTGTTATACCACAATTTTTCGGATTTGTAACTAAAACACCTTTTTATAAAAAAGGACAATTATATAATAAAGAAAAAACAACAGCTGTATGGGATAAATTAAAAAATATTAATCCATTTTTTAACATAGATGGATTTCACAAAGTATTAACAGAGCAAATTTTAAAAATAAAAATCCATGCAATTATTGATACCGCAAATAATAATGAGGATTATCACATTCTGCCCGTAATTTTTATTTATAAAGTTTTAAAGGAATTGAAATTAAAATATGGTATTAATGAAGTATCAATAGATCATTTATATACATATATAATGACTTGCAAAGAATATAACCAATGGGAGCAAGCAGTTGAATTTATAAGAACAAATTCTCCAATATCAGAGTATGTTGAACATTACAAAGATTATAGTAGAATTATTGCTCTAATTAAAAACAATACAAATCTATTTAATATAACTGCTAATACTATAGCTATTAATCCAGTATTTGACAATTATTTTTATAATAATTTTATGCTTAAATATGATATAGAAGAATTAAACGAAATTCTTTATAGAGATGTTGATTACTCATATTTTTTATATAATGTACAAGATTTCGATATAAATCTTATTGATGAACCACAAGAAATTGAAGTTGAAAGGCTTGATGAAAATATAAAAGAAGAAGTAATTGAGTCAGAAGAATCAGACGAAGAAAAAGATGACAATTATATTGAAAAAATTGATAAAATTGATGAAAATAATGTCAATTCAGATGTTGCTGATGGCGCATATAAAATAGCACCAGTTATATTGGATGATGATAAAAAAATCAGTAAAAAGTATAAAAGAAATCCATTATTAGGTAAAATTGCTATTCAAAAATCTTATTACTGTTGCGAACATAATCCTAATCACGAAACTTTCATTTCTGCAAAAAGTCATAAAAACTTCATGGAAGCTCATCATTTGGTACCAGTAAAATACCAACAATTAATATGGGCTAAATACAGTATAAATGTTGACTGTGTTGAAAATATAGTTTCACTTTGTCCAACTTGTCATAGGGCATTCCATAATGGCACAAATGAAGTAAAAGCTCAAATAATAGAAGATATTTATCAAAAATTAATACCAAGATATAAATCTATTGGATTTAACATTACTTTAGATGAAATCAAGAAACTATATAGAGTTAAATAATACATATGAAAAGCAAAATAATTGTAATTTAAATATTGCGAAATTATTTTGCTTTTTTGATAATAAAAGACAAGTTTCGACAAAATATATATCTTAAATATGATATTGTAAAGAAAAAAGGAGTTTAAAATGAAAATAGAAAAAATAAAAGTGGAAAATTTTAGAAGCTTAAAAAATTTTAGTATTGATTTAGAAAGTGAACTATCTTTGGTTGTTGGAAAAAATAATGTAGGGAAAACATCAGTTATAGAGATATTAAACAAGTTTTTAAATAAAAATACAATTGAAAGTGAAGATTTTAATATAGAATATGTAAAAGAATTAGAAAGTAATATAAAAGATAAAGATTATGAATTTAATAATCAAGGAATTAAGTTAATAATATTTGTGAGATACGATGAGAATGATAATTTATCGAATATTTCTAAATTTTTAACAACGCTTGATGTTGAAAATAATTATATCATTTTAAACTTTGAATATTTTTTAAACAAAGAAAATTTTGATAATCTAAAAACAGATTTTAATAAATTTATGGAGAAAAAAAGTAATAAGGATTTTGAATACTTTTTTAAACATAATTATAAAAAATATTTTAAAACGATAAAGCGAAGTTTAGAATATGATATTGAGAAAAAAAAGGAAAACGAAGAAATATATATTGATATAGAAAATGATAAAGAAATTAACAATATAATAAATATGAAATATATATCTGCCAAAAGGGCTGTAGATAATAAGGATACTAATAATACTTTATCAGTGCAATCATCAAGTTATTATGAAAAGATAAAAGAAAAACCAGAAATGGAAGAAAGCTTAACAGAATTTAAAGATGAATTAGAAAAGACAGATGAAAAATTTGATAAAAACTATGAGAAAATTTTTGAAGGGGTATTGAAAAAAGTAAAAAAATTTGGATGTTTAAAAAAAGATGATTTAAATATTAAAATAAAGTCATTATTACAACAAAGCAGTATATTAAAAGGAAATACAACGGTATTCTATAATTATAAGGAACAATCAAATTTACCAGAAAATTATAATGGATTAGGATATTTAAATTTAATTAGTATTATTTTCGACATTGAAATTATAATAAATGATTTTTGTAAAGATGGTAAAAGCTCAGATATAAATTTGCTATTTATTGAAGAGCCAGAAGCACATACACATCCACAAATGCAATATATATTTATTAATAATATCAAAGAATTATTGAATGAATCAAAAGAAGAAAAGAAAATTAACTTACAAACTATAATAACAACACATTCTTCTCATATTGTATCGCAAAGTGATTTTAATGATATAAAATATCTTAATAAAAATAATATCGGAGGAACCTGGTGCAAAAATTTAAAAGACCTTGAAAAGCATTATGGGTCAGAAAAACAAAATTATAAATTTTTAAAACAATATTTAACTTTAAATAGATCTGAAATATTTTTTGCAGATAAGATTATTTTAATAGAAGGAGATACTGAAAGAATTCTTCTACCAGCAATGTTGAAAAAAATTGATTTAGAAAATCATAAAGATGAAGAAAAATTATTATCACAAAATATTTCAATAATAGAAGTTGGAAGTCATTCTAAAATATTTGATAAATTTCTTGATTTTATACAAATAAAGACATTAATTATAACCGATATCGACTCAATAAAAAGAGAATTAGATTCTAGAGGGAAAATAGTTTATAAATCCTGTCCAGTAAATAATGTGGATGCAATTAGGACAAGCAATGATTCATTAAGATACTTTTTTGATAAATATATTGACAATGATGATAAAAGTCTAGAAGTATTAAAGAATATCACAACAGATAAAAGAATTTTGAGAAAAATGGGAGAAAAATGGGAAAAGGACATAAATGGATTAGTAATGGTTCAATATCAATTGAAAGAAGATATAGTAAATTATTATCCTAGAAGCTTTGAAGATGCTTTTATTTGTATCAATCAAGAATTTATAAAACAAAATGAGTTTGAGTCTTTAAAAGATAAAGATATTATTGAAAAAAGTCCTGATGATTTTTACCAAATTGCACAGAAATGTATTGATAGTAAACCATCGTTTGCAATAGAAATCTTATTAAATAGTGATGAAAATTATACAAATTGGAATATACCAAGTTATATAGAAGAGGGATTGAAATGGTTAAAACAGTAGACGAGTTAGAAGAAATTGAAAAATGCATAGAGAATAATAATAATTTTTTGTTGAGTGGAGGAGCTGGTAGTGGAAAAACATATTCACTAGTTCAAACCATTAATTTAATAAAAGAAAAATATAATAATAAAACAATAGCTTGTATAACATATACTAATGTTGCTGTAAATGAAATAAAGGAAAGAGTCATTGATGATAAAAATTTTTTTGTATCTACAATCCATGATTTCTTATGGGAGAACATAAAAAATTACCAAAAGGAATTAAAAAATTGCTTAGTAGTATTAATAAATAATGGGGATATAAAATTTAAAGAAAAAAATATTTCTAGCGACTATTTTAAAGATATGAATGTTCAATATAAAGAGTATCTTGACATTGCAAATGGAATAATTTCACATGATGAAATTATATTAGTTGCTAATAAAATGTATAGTGACTATAAAATATTATGTGATATATTAAAAGATAAATATGACTTTATACTAGTGGATGAATATCAAGATACAAATAAGCTAGTTATAGAAATTTTATTAGAGAGCTTAAAAAAAAGTAATAAAAAGAATATTATAGGCTTTTTTGGAGATTCAATGCAATCAATATATAATGATGGAGTAGGAGACTTGAATGAATACATAAGTAATGGAGAAATCATAGAAATACAGAAAAAACAAAATAGAAGAAATCCAATGAATGTTATAGCACTAGCAAATAAAATAAGGATGGACGGTTTAATTCAAGAACCATCAAAAGATAAAAGAGCTCCCAACATGGAAAATGGTAAAGTGAAGATAGGAGAAATAAAATTTATATATTCAGATTGTTCTCTTGACTATGAAAATCTAAAAGAAAATAAAATATTTCAAAATTGGAATTTTAAAGACTCAGTAAATACAAAAGAATTAGATTTAACACATAATTTAATAGCATCTAGAGCAGGATTTGGAGAACTAATGGATATATATGATAAGGATCCTATTCTACAACTGAAGAAAGAATTAATAAAAGAAATTGGTGAATCTGCAATAGATGAAAATGCTACCTTTGAAGAAGTAGTTAATTCGTATCCAAAAATTTATGAAAAAGTTAAGAAAATAAAGAATGATAAGGAAAAAAATATTTTATATAATATGGTAAAAGATAAATCGTTTATGAAAATTAGAAAAATGTATTTTTCAAAAGACTCACTAGTAGATGATAAAAAATTGTCATTCAAGGAAATCGAAAGCAAAGGAAGAAAAAGAGATGATTTTATAAATCACTTATTTAAAATTCAAAAATTAATAGCATTATATAATAATAAAGAATATAACGAATTTATAAGAAAAATAGAATATCCTATTATTAGTATTAAAGATAAAAGAAATATTAACGAAAAGATTAATAAGTTAAAAGAAATCAAAAATCATACAATTGAAGAAATAATAGATTTAGCAGATGAATTAGGAGTTTGTAAAAAAGATGATAGATTCAAAGTTTTTATAGATAATAATCAATATCTATATGAAAGAGTAAAAAAGTTACCATATTTGGAATTTGAAAACTTATTTAATTATATAGAAGGCTTTACTCCATTTTCAACACAGCATAAAGTAAAAGGTACTGAATTTGATAATGTATTGGTAATATTAGATAATGGAAAATGGAATCAATATAATTTTGAATACTTATTTACTGGAGTTGGAAGTGAAAATGTATTAAAAAGGACTCAAAAAATTTTCTATGTTTGTTGTACCAGAGCAAGAGAAAAATTATATGTATATTATTGCCAACCATCAATTACAGTAATAAATAAAGCAAAAGAATGGTTTGGAGAAGAAAATGTGATAAAGATATAAAAACATTAAAATTTTACAATAATAGAATAAGAGAGGTATTAAATTAAGGTGAAATCTGATAAAAGAGATAATTTTACTGAATTAATAAAAAACAAGTTAGCTAAAAGAGTATCTTATATTTGTTCTAATCCTAATTGCAGAAAAATGACAATAGGTCCAGATAGTAAAAAAGGTATTAATAATATAGGAGTTGCAGCTCATATTTGTGCTGCAGCTCCAGGAGGACCAAGATATGATGTTAATATGACAGAGCAAGAAAGGAAAAGCATAGATAATGGTATTTGGCTATGTCAGAGTTGTGCTAAATTAATTGATAGTGATGAAAATAAATATACGGTTTCATTAATAAAGCTTTGGAAAGAACAGACTGAAAATATAATTGGTTACAATTTTGGCAAAAGAATTATTTTAAGCCAAAAAGATAAGTTGGAATATATATTTGAAACATTAAAAGATGTTGATAATTGGACAGAAATTAAAGATGAAAACATTGATGGATACTATTATAAAGAAAATCCTAGTTATAGAATTGAGATTCAAAGTGAAGAAAATTATAATACTGAATTTTATAGTTATTTAATGAGTAATAATAGCACTGAATTTTCTATGTTATATTTAAAATATAATAATACTTGTATATATTCAAAACAAATTGTGAGCCTAGATTCTGGAAGATTGAAAACTGTAGTTCCTTTATCAGCATACATAAATTTTAATAATAATGTGTATAAATACAAGTATTTTATAAAAAATTCTAAAGAAGTTATTTTACGAGACTTTTTATTTAATTATGAAAAAGGTTATGATAATTCAGAAGAAGTATATGCTATGGATAGATTAAACGAAGTAGTTGTTGAATTTGAGTCAAATAAAGAATTTGAAGAATTCAAAAATAATTACATAAAAAATATAAATATTGAAGAAGTAAAAGAATATGGAAAAAATGTTTCTTATGTAGGAGATACAGAATTAGAAATAAAGCATAATCAAGTAGAAATTGGATTAGGATTTTATATAAAAAGAAAATATATTGATTATAAAAACAATAATTAAATGTTTCCGCTTTAGAGATTTAGAATTATTTAATAATAAAAACTTTCCTTTTTGGAAACAATATGATATAATAATATTATACTAAAAAGGAGAATTTTTTTATGTTAGGAGAAAAAATAAAGTTATATCGAGAAAACAAAAATATGACTCAAAACGAAGTGGCTAATATACTAGGAGTAAAAGCAGCAACAATTTCAAAATATGAGGCTGGAACATTAGAACCTAATATAGAATCATTGAAAAAATTGGCTGAATTATATGAAATTTCAATTGATGAGTTACTAAAAGAAGATGATTTTGATATATCTAAGATAAACATCATAAAAGTGTTAAGAGAACAAAAAAATATGAAATTAAAAGGAAATTTATATCATAATACACAAATTACATTTGCATATAATACAAATCATATTGAAGGAAGTAAACTCACAGAAGATCAGACTAGATATATTTATGAGACTAATATATTATTAGCAGAGAAAGATTCAATAACAGATTTAGATGATGTTTTAGAAACAGTTAATCACTTTAAATTAGTTGATTATATGTTAGAAATAGCAGATAAAAAAATAACTGAAAATATGATAAAGGAATTTCACAAAATATTAAAAGAAGGAACATCAGATAGCAGAAAAGACTGGTTTAATGTAGGTGAATATAAAAAATTGCCAAATGAAGTTGGCGGTTTAAAAACTACAGATCCAAAAAATGTTGAAAGAGATATGAAAAAATTATTAGAATGGTATAATTCTTTAAAACAAGTAACTATAAATGAAATAATAGAATTCCATGCAAAATTTGAAAAGATACATCCATTTCAGGACGGTAATGGTAGAGTTGGTAGAATAATTGCATTTAAAGAATGCTTGAAAAATAATATAGTACCATTTATTATTATGGATAAAGAAAAACTATTTTATTATAGGGGATTAAATCAATATCAAACTAATAAAGAAAAAGGATATTTAATAGATACTTGTTTAAACGCACAAGATCAATACACAGAAATGATTAAATATTATATTGGAAATAAATAAACTAAATAAAAGCAAAATAATAATGTAATTAATTATATAAAATTATTTTGCTTTTTATTATAATAGGAGATTATGATGGAACAATTAAAAGAATTTATCTATATATGCAATAAAATGTACATAAAGCAATTAAAGAATATACTAAAAATTTTAGAAAACAGTAATTTACAAAATTCATGTAGTAATAATCTTTGTGCATCGGGTGAATTAATTATTAATATTTTACAACTAATGGAAAAAGGAAAGATAAATGTTGCTTTGCCTTGCTTAAGAAATGCATATGAAATGACACTAAAAGCAATAGTTTTGGAAGATAACAAAGAAATATATGAATCTTATAACAAAATATTTAAAAAAGTAGATAAAGACGGAATGGATAAAGTTAGAAGATATATAGGAAATAATATAAATAGATATTTTTCAATTGTAGAAAGAGAGAATATTTTTGAAAATATTTTGGAAGAAGGAATTTTAACATATATATATAAAACTTTGTGTAGATATGCACATGCTACAAAAGTCAATGAGTTTGTATATCTAGCACAAAAAAATAATAATATAAAAGATATTTTAAATTATTGCTTGATAACATTTTTAATTTATCCTATTATATTAATGTATATAGATGCTGTTTGTACCAAATTAAGTTTAGAAGAGTTACAAAATGAAACTTGTATTATTTACACAATTATTACTTTTAACTTGATAAATATTTTATTAAAAAATGAAAACAAAATAGAAGAAATAAAGAATTTTAGTGAGAAGATTATTGGAGAGCCAGACAAACTATTTCGAATTAGAACAGAAAAAGAAAGAGAATTAATTATATACTATACTAAAGAGAGTACAGAATTATTAGAAAATGGGAATATTCAAAAATCGGAACTTAATAAATTTTTAGAATATTATTTGAAAAAATATTTTACTAAAAAGCAATTAGAAAAATTAAATGAAATAATAAAAATATATAATAAGGAGATTATAGATTATGGAGGAAAATGATGAAGTAATCGAATATATGATAAATCGAGAGTGGGAAAAAGAAAGTAAAATAGAAAGAAAACGATTTTTATTTAATATAGCAAAAGAAAGTAAAGATTCAGAAGAAATATCGCAAAAAATAGGTGGAATGCTTATTTTTAATCAAATAGCAGAGCAACTTTTAAAAGAAGTCATAATATGTAGTATAGGATATTTAAAAGCAGAAATTTGGCCTACTTCTATAGAATTTAATTTACAACTAACAAAATGCACCTTTGGTAAATTAATAGAATATTTTAAACAGCTTACAATAAAAGAGTACAATAGAGAAATTTTGATAGAATGTCTAGAAAAATTAAACAAAAATAGAAATGATATGGTACATAAGCTATTTGATATAGAAAATATAGATGTATTAAAGAAAAAGTTAAATGAATACGATGAATTATCTGAAGAAACGATAGAACTACTATTGGAATATTATAATGCTATATGTGAGAGGCTAATAGAATTAGATGGTAGAGTTGATTTTAAATCTTTAATATGATAAAAATAGAGTTGAATTTTTAGTTTTCAACTCTATTTTTGCTTATGAAAAAGTATATGCCTGATATTTTTATTTTGTTATGGATAGATTTTACAGAAATTTTTCTATACTTTTTAAACTATAATTTTAAATTAATAATTAATTCAACGCCATCTCTCAACCCATTTCTATAATACTTTGCATTCCAATATGTAATATAATCCATAAAATTTTTATCAAGTAACTGCAACTGTTTTTGTACATATATTCTATTTCCTTTAGGAATACATTTCAAAATTTTTTCACTAATTTCTTCAAAATAAATATGATGTTTTCTATCTTCATCACAGGTTAGATGACATAAATCTTCCTCTCTAAATTCTAACCATTTTTCTAATAAATTTTTACTTTCTTCATCATTAAAAATATCATTAATTTTCATTCTTTTAACCTCCATTTTTATTAAAATTTTTGGGAACAAATTGGGGACAATTATTGCAAAAAATGACCTAATTTAACCAAATTCATAATTGCACCAATTTGTTCTAACCCTATTTAAACTAACAAAAACTCAAGTTAACAAAATTTCTCAAAATCACTTATCAAGCGCTCATAACCCGAAGGCCATAAGCTCTAAATTTGCTTCAACAATCAGTTTATAAGTCTTTACCTAAAGGAAAGTCCATTTAAAAGAAATATATACAAGAGCAAGAAATTGAAGATAAAGTACAATATAAAAGAAGCTTAAAAGAATATAATTACCTGCTTACGAGTTAGTAAGAATGATAAATGCAATTGGCATATAAAAAAGAGTTTTTCTGTGGGTGCTGCCAAGTAATAAACCTTTATAGGGATGAATAAATACCGCCTGTTTTACGGGCGGATATTTATTAATTGACTAAAGTCATATAAGTTAAGGATTTAAAATTTTTTATTAAATAGATAAATTTTTATTTAAATATGATAATATAGAAATGTAATATATTAATTATAAACCGAACATTTAGGCACGAAAGGTTGCTTAAAAATTTTTTGGTTTATATTATAATTTTTTTGGAGGGGCTAAATATATGGAAGAATATGAAAAATATAATCCTAATATTAAATATGTAATATGTCAAAATATTAAGAAATATAGGAAACAAAAAAATGTAAGAATTATTGATTTGGCAGAAAAATTAGACGTTTCAGTAAATCATTTGAAAAGAATAGAATCAGTAAATGATAGAAATAATATATCTCTAATTACATTATATAAAATATCAATAATTTTAGATGTGAGAATTGATAAGTTTTTTGAGGAGGTTTAAAAATGGCACATATATTCATAGTTAATGAAAACACTATACCGTTTCATTTAAAATATAAATTTGCAGGAACAGGAGCAAGAGAATATAAAGGAGAATTCTTAAGAAATAACAATATTGAATTAGAAGGAAAACGTACGGAAACATTACTTATTTCAATGATTGCTGATATTTCAAGGGTGAAAAAAGGAGATTCTGTTCTTTTCTATTTACAGCAAGGTAAAGATCATGAAGGAATGTTTTTTGGAAGTTTTAAAGTAGCAGAAGAACCATTTTTATGCAATGATAACTTCTTATATAAAGAAGGATTACATAAAAATCTTATTTTTAGGGTACAACTTATTCCAGATAAAGTATATTCAAAAGGGATTACAGAACGAGAATGTTTAGACTCTTTAGATGGAATTACACATCCAAGTCAAATGTGTTGGAGTTTAATATATAGAAAGCTAAAAGGCAATAGAGGTTGTACTATGATTACTAATTATGAATATGATCAAATAATGAAAAAATTAGCAGAAAAAAATAGTAATGAATATATAAATACAAATAATTTTGATTATGATGCAACTAATACTAGAATTATTGCATCAGACAAAGAATACAAATATACAGGTAAAAAAGAATCTTTGGATATAAAAGATAGATTTTTATATAAAAGAAAAGAAGCTCACCTACAAGCATATATTTTACAAAATTTATTCGATATAGATTGCTTAAAAGTAAGTAGAGATAAAATTACTTGGATAGGAAATGAAGTTTCTTGTGGTGTTGGAATGCAAAGTATTGATATTTGCTTTGTTCAAGAAAATGAAAAAGAAGCTAATATATCCATATGTGAATTAAAAGCGGGGCAACCTAAAGAATATATTAAATACCAATTGCAAAAATATATTGAATGGATTAAAGATTATATAGTCCCAACATACAATAAAAAGGTTATTATAAATCAAATTATAGTTGCACAAAAACCATTAAATAGAACTAAAGAAATGTATAAATCAATTAGAAATTATTTAACTTGCACATCAGAACAATTGGCAATAAATCCTATAAAATATATTAAATATGAAATAAAAGATAATAATATTTTTTTTGATGAGGTAAAAGTAGATGAATAAACCAAAATTTAGACAAGGAACAAAACCATATTTATTTATAAAATTAGCAAACCCAAACGAAAATGGTAAAAGTAGATGGGTGTCAAAAGATGAGTTCGTTGGAGAATATGCAAGTTTAATGTTTCAAAATGGAGCAGATTGGTGTAGAAAGGAATCCACAATTGCAAAATATTATTATATTGAATTTGATAAGTCAATTACTTCAGGAAATGGTGTAGATAGAATAAGACTAAATGGATATAAGGAAGAAAAAGACAGAATTGGAAATCAAACAATAAGAAGCGATATAAAAAATTATTATAAGAATAAAAGATGCGTGATTTTATATACCTCTAATCCAGAGATAGATCACAAAAACGGTTGGAAAAATGATGGCGCTATGGATATAAAAACTCAAAAGTTAGAAGATTTTCAACCGTTAAGCAAAGCAGCTAATGACGCTAAAAGACAGTTTTGTAAAGAGTGTAGAAGAACTAAAAAAAGATTTGATGCTAAAAAAATAGGATATCCTATGTCGTTTTATGCTGGAGATGAAAATCATATTGGAAATGAAGAAGGATGTATAGGTTGTTTTTGGTACGATCCAATAGAATTTAGAAAACATTTAATAAAAAAGTAACTAAATTCTTCACAACAACTGATTTTAATATATAGCCTGTTTTTATCATTAACAAGTTTATGTAAGTATTTAAATGAATCCATTCACTCTTTTTATAAATATTTCCAATATTATAAATAAAGATTATAAAAAAATTTAAGTAAAAATTGAGAAAAAAATATATAATGTTATAATGTATTTACGTTGAAAGGGGCATTGAAATGAATTATATAGGATCAAAGATGTCTATACTTAGCTATATTGATAATACAATACAAGATTTTGCAGAAATATCTGATAATGACGTTACATTTTGTGATATATTTGCTGGAACTTCAAGTGTAGGAAAATATTTTAAAAATAAGGGATACAATATTATTTCAAATGATATAGAATATTATAGTTTTGTATATGCAAAACATTTTATAGAAAATAATGAAAAAATAACTTTTAATAAATTGAAAGATAAAGGAATACAAAGTGTATTTGAATATTTAAATAAGTTAAATGATAAAAAGGGATTTATATTTCAAAATTATACTATAAGTGGTACTCAAAACCAAGAGTATGAAAGAAAATACTTTACTGAAGAAAATGCTATAAAAATTGACTCAGTAAGAAATAAAATAGAAGAATGGAAGAATAATAAATTAATAAAAGAAAATGAATATTATTATTTAATTACGTGCTTATTAGAAGCTGCAGATAAAGTAGCAAATACTGCTTCTGTATATGAGGCTTTTTTAAAAGACATAAAAAAATCAGCCCAAAAAACAATGGAAATAAAACCTTTAGAAATATTAACTAATGATAAAGAAAAAAAATATTTTGTAACAAACGAAGACGCAAATTTATTAATAAATAAAATTTCGGGAGATGTTTTATATATGGATCCACCATATAATACAAGGAAATATGATACAAATTATCACATGTTAGAAACTATTGCGTTGTATGATAATCCATTAATTAAGGGAAAAGCTGGAGTAAGAGAAGAAACTAAAAAACGATCTAAATATTGTATAAAAAAAGAAGTTGAAACAGTTCTTGAAGATATAATAGAAAAAGCTAAATTTAAATATATATTTTTAAGTTATAATGATGAAGGAATTATTCCATTGAATAGAATAAAAGAAATAATGTCAAAATATGGTGAATATAAGGTATACGAAAAAAATTATAAAAGGTTTAAAGCAGATAGCAATAGAGATTATTTAAAAGATAGTACTATAGAATATATACATTGTTTAAAAAAATGTTAATATTAAGCAGACTTTTTAATAAAGTCTGCTCTTTTGTTAATTTTTTTCTTATGTGTATGTTTAAGTTACCTTTATAGTCTTTGAAGTTCTACTATCACGTAAAGATTTTGATGTTTTTGACGCAACACTTTTGCTTGTTTTCTTACAAGTCAATGTAAAATTCAAAAAGTAAGAGTAAGTTCTATCTGCATCCTTAAAAAACTCCTATAAAACAAATCTATTATTAGTTTCAATTATATTAACTGTTTCATTAATTGATAAATTAGAGGTGTCTAATATGTTTTCTTTATTGTAATTATTATTCTTAAAACTATTTAATAAAGCAATGCAGCGTTCTTGCATTTGACAATCCTCTGGCCTTTCTTTATCTCTTAAAAGTAAAGTATTTTCATCTACTAATAATACAACAAACCTTATAGTATAATTATTAAATTGATTATACAATTGCTTTAATGGGGGGAGGTGTTACAATGTAATTAAATACTACATCGTATCCATCTTCTAAATATATTTTAATTATATTTATGCATACTTTCCAAAAAGTTTCAAGATGATTTCCATCTTTCCAAGCTTGAACATATCCTCCAACAACCTGATGATAAATATCATCACCCTCTATTAAAACTGATTTACTTTTTGATTCTGCAATTTTTTTTGAAATTGTACTTTTTCCAACACCAGCAGGACCTGTTATAATATATAAATTTGGCATATTACACCTCCTATATTTTTTAAGATAATTATATCAAAAGGAATATAACCATTTTTTCATAAAAGTTTAATCTTATTATTGATATTTATTACTATATCATAAAAAATAACCTTTGTCTTCTATTTCATCGAGATTAATAAGATTAATTTTAATATCTTTTTAATATTTCTTCTATATTAAAACTAAACTTTAATATAATTCTTACGGACACTTCAATTTTCATAAAAAATTTGCTAAAAAGTATTGACAAGCCCTTTAAAAAATAATATAATATTGCCATTGTATAAGAGAAGGGTGATTAAAATTAAAAAACTTATAGTTGCGCAAAGAGTTTTTTAAATATAACATAAAATTAAGTAAGTTGATAAAAATGCTAGTTTATCAGCCTACTTTTTTGTTGCCTTTTAAAACATTTTGTAAAAGAGGAATTAATGATAAGAAAGTGTGAATAGTCCTACGGAAATATTGGCAGGGACCGAAAGACTATTTAAAAACCTTATCAATTAAGAAGGACTTTTATGAAATAAATTTACTACCTGCTAATTTTAAAAACAGGGGTGATTAGTTTGGTAAAAGATATCAAACACGAAAAATGCGTACGTAAAACGTTCGCAAAAACAGAAGATAGCATTGAAATGCCAAATCTTATCAAGGTTCAAAAAGATTCTTATGATTGGTTCGTAAAAGAAGGTTTAGGCGAAGTTTTAAAAGATATTTCACCTATAGTAGACTATTCTGGCAATCTAATACTTGAATTTTTTGATTACTATATGGAGGATACAACAAAATATTCTCTAGAAGAGGCAAAAGAAAGAGATGCAACTTATGCAACAAGATTACACGTAAAAGTAAGATTAATTAACAAAGAAACAGGAGAAATTAAAGAGCAAGAAATCTATTTAGGCGATTTTCCATTAATGACTGACACGGGAACTTTTGTCATTAATGGTGCAGAAAGAGTTGTAGTAAGTCAGTTAGTACGTTCACCAGGATGTTACTATGCTTTTACATACGACAAAACAGGAAAAAAATTATTTACTTCAACTGTTATGCCAATACGCGGTGCGTGGCTAGAATATGAAACAGATGCAAATGATGTATTTTATGCCAGAGTTGACAGAACAAGAAAAATACCTGTAACTGCATTATTAAGAGCAATTGGCTTAGTTACAGATGAGCAAATAGTAGAATTATTTGGAGAAGAAGAAAAAATAAAAGCAACTCTTGCAAAAGATACAATCAAAACTCAAGATGAAGCATTAATTGAAATTTATAAAAAATTAAGACCAGGAGAATTACCAACTGCAGATGCTGCAAGAAACCTATTTAGTGGATTATTATTTGATCCAAGAAGATATGATTTAGCAAAAGTTGGTAGATATAAATATAATCAAAAATTATGTTTAGCAACAAGAATAACAAATCAAATTGCTTATTCAGACATTATTAATCCAGAAACAGGAGAAGTTTTGGTAGAAAAAGATAGTACCATTACAGCAGAAACAGCAAAACAAATTCAAAATGCTGGAATTAATATTGTAGACGTAAAAGTAAATGATAAAAAAGTTAGAGTTATTGGTAATGGAACAGTAGATATTCATAGCGTTTTAGACATTGATTTTAAAGATGTAGTTATAAAAGAAAATGTTAACTATGAAGTGCTTAAAAATATAATTGAAAATACAGATAAAAAAGATTTGCTAAAAGTAATTGTAGAAAGAATGGAAGAGCTATTACCAAAACATATTACAAACGAAGATATAATAGCTTCTATTAACTACTTATTAAATTTAGATCACGGACTAGGAAAAGTAGATGATATTGACCACTTAGGAAATAGACGTGTAAGATGCGTTGGAGAATTATTACAAAATCAATTTAGAATTGGTTTAACAAGATTAGAAAGAGTTGTTCGTGAAAGAATGACAATTCAAGACTTAGATGTTGTAACACCACAAACATTAATTAATACAAAACCAATCACATCATCTATTAGAGAATTCTTCGGAAGTTCACAATTATCACAATTTATGGATCAAACCAATCCATTATCAGAACTTACACATAAAAGAAGAATATCAGCATTAGGACCTGGAGGTTTAACAAGAGAAAGAGCAGGATTTGAAGTAAGAGACGTTCACTTTACACACTATGGAAGATTATGCCCAATAGAATCTCCAGAAGGACCAAACATTGGATTAATTTCAGCAATATCATCATTTGCAATTATTAATGAATATGGATTTATTGAAACACCATATAGAAAAGTAGATAAAAAAACACATAAATTAACAGATATTGTAGAATATATGCCAGCAAATGTAGAAGAAAACTATGTTATAGCAAAAGCATCAGAACCTGTTGATAAAAATGGAAAATTTATTAATAAAAAAATAAAAGTAAGAATTGCTGATGAAATCGCAGAGGTTCCACCAGAAGATGTAGATTACATAGACGTTTCACCACAACAATTAGTTTCTGTTGGTGCTGCAATGATACCATTCTTAGAGCACGATGACGCTCACCGTGCATTAATGGGTGCAAATATGCAACGTCAAGCAGTTCCACTATTAAAAACAGAATCACCAATTGTTGGTACAGGTATGGAATATAGAGCAGCAAAAGATTCTGGAATTATGGTAATAGCTGACGAAGACGGAACAATTGAAAAAGTAACAGGAGACGAAATTATATTAAAAACAAAAAAAGGTTTAAAAACATATAAACTACGTAAATTTAAAAGAACCAACGGTGGTACTTGTATTAATCAAAGACCAATTGTTGTAAAAGGTGAAAAAGTTAAAGCAGGAGATGTTATAGCAGATGGACCATCAACCGATAAAGGTGAAATGGCATTAGGTAAAAACGTATTAATTGCCTTTGCAACTTGGGAAGGATACAACTACGAGGATGCAGTTTTAATTAGTGAAAGATTAGTAAAAGATGACGTATATACATCTATTCATATAGAAGAATACGATTGCGAATGTAGAGATACAAAATTAGGACCAGAAGAAATTACAAGAGACATTCCAAACGTTGGAGAAGATAGCTTAAAAGACTTAGATGAAAATGGTATTATAAGAATTGGTGCAGAAGTAAGACCTGGAGATATCCTAGTTGGTAAAGTAACACCAAAAGGTGAAACAGAGCTTACAGCTGAGGAAAGACTACTTCGTGCTATCTTTGGAGAAAAAGCAAGAGAAGTTAGAGATACATCATTAAGAGTTCCACACGGAGAAGCAGGAACAATTGTAGATATAAAAATATTTACAAGAGATAATTCAGAAGAACTAGGACCAGGAGTAAATCAAGTTATTAGATGCTACATTGCACAAAAAAGAAAAATATCAGTTGGAGATAAAATGTCTGGACGTCACGGAAATAAAGGTGTTGTTTCTAGAATTCTTCCAGAGGAAGATATGCCATTCTTACCAGATGGTACACCAGTTGATGTTGTATTAAACCCATTAGGTGTTCCTTCACGTATGAACTTAGGTCAGGTTCTTGAAGTACATTTAGGAGCAGCAGCTCGTGAGTTAGGATGGAAAATTGCAACTCCAGTATTTGATGGTGCAACTGAAGCGGAAATATGTGAATTATTAGAAAAAGTAGGACGTAGACCAGATGGAAAAATAGACCTTTACGATGGAAGAACAGGTGAAAAGTTTGATAAACCAGTTACTGTTGGTGTAATGTATATGTTAAAACTTCACCACTTAGTTGATGATAAAATACACGCTCGTTCAACTGGACCATACTCATTAGTAACTCAACAACCTTTAGGAGGAAAAGCACAATTTGGTGGACAACGTTTTGGAGAAATGGAAGTTTGGGCATTAGAGGCTTATGGTGCAGCACATACATTGCAAGAAATCTTAACTGTAAAATCAGATGATGTTGTAGGAAGAGTAAAAACCTATGAAGCAATTGTAAAAGGAGAAAATATACCAGAACCAGGTGTTCCAGAAAGCTTTAAAGTGTTAATCAAAGAATTACAAAGCTTAGGACTAGATGTAAAACTATATTCTGAAGACAATAAAGAGCTTGAATTAAAAGAAAATATTGAAGATGGTATAGACTTTAACTTAGAAAAAGAAAAATTGTCTCTAGATGAAGAAAATGTAATTGAAAATGACGAACTAGAAGGCGGGTATATAGAAGAAGACCTAGAAGATACAGATGAATTATTTGATACAGATGACCTACTAGATGATGAGGACAATGAAGACCTTTATGATTCAGACCTTGCAGTAGACAATTTAGAAGATGAAGAGGACTTATCAGAAGAAGATAAATAATCATATTGAATAGTAATGAAAAGTGAATATCAAATACATAAAACAAATAGAATAACACGAAGATATGCGCAGCAGAGTACATTCTATTTGTAGGAATGTATTTAAAAGAAGACAAATTAAAAATAGTGGGGGTAAAAAAATTGGACGAATTAGAAATATTTGATAAAATTAAAATAGGTCTAGCTTCAGATGAGACTATAAGAATGTGGTCAAAAGGTGAAGTAAAGAAACCAGAAACAATTAACTATAGAACATTAAAACCAGAAAAAGATGGTCTATTTTGTGAAAGAATATTTGGCCCAACTAAAGACTGGGAGTGTCACTGCGGAAAATATAAAAGGGTTAGATATAAAGGAATAATATGTGATAGATGTGGTGTTGAAGTAACCAAATCTAAAGTAAGAAGAGAAAGAATGGGACACATAGAACTTGCAGCACCAGTAGCACATATATGGTATTTTAAAGGAATTCCAAGTAGAATTGCTTTAGTATTAGATATTTCACCAAGAAATGTAGAAAAAATAATCTATTTTGCATCATATATTGTTACAGACAAAGGAACATCAGGACTAACAAAATGTCAGGTTTTAACAGAAAAAGAATATGGTGAAGCTATAGAAAAATACGGAAAAGGTTCTTTTAAAGCTGAAATGGGTGCAGAAGCCTTAGAAAAATTATTAAAAGAAGTAGACTTAGAAAAATTATCTAAATCATTAAAGAAAGAAATAGAAAAGGCAAGTGAACAAAAGAAGATAAAACTAGCAAAGAGACTAGACACAATAGAATCATTTAGATTATCAGGAAACAGACCAGAATGGATGATAATGAATGTTGTACCAGTTATTCCACCAGAACTAAGACCAATGGTACAATTAGATGGTGGAAGATTTGCAACATCTGACTTAAATGACTTATACAGAAGAGTAATTAACAGAAATAATAGATTAAAAAGATTACTAGAATTAGGTGCGCCAGAAATTATAGTAAGAAATGAAAAAAGAATGTTACAAGAATCTGTAGATGCTCTAATCGATAATGGAAGACGTGGAAGACCAGTAACAGGAGCAGGAAATAGACCTTTAAAATCTTTATCAGATATGTTAAAAGGAAAACAAGGTAGATTCAGACAAAACTTACTTGGAAAAAGAGTTGACTATTCAGGACGTTCTGTTATAGTTGTAGGACCAGAGCTTAAAATTTATCAATGTGGTGTGCCAAAAGAAATGGCAGTAGAATTATTCAAACCATTTGTAATGAAAGAATTAGTAGGACGTGGAATAGCACATAACATTAAAAACGCAAAAAGAATGGTAGAAAGACTAAGACCAGAAGTTTGGGACATTTTGGAAGAAGTTATAAAAGACCATCCAGTTATGTTAAACCGTGCACCAACACTACATAGACTTGGTATTCAAGCATTTGAACCAGTTTTAGTAGAAGGAAGAGCAATTAAATTACATCCATTAGTATGTACAGCATTCAACGCAGACTTCGATGGTGACCAAATGGCAATTCACGTACCACTATCACCAGAAGCACAAGCAGAAGCAAGATACTTAATGTTATCTGTAAACAACTTACTAAAACCTCAAGATGGTAAGCCAGTAACAGTTCCAACACAAGATATGATTCTAGGAAGTTATTATTTAACTATGGAAGAAGCAGGAGAACCAGGAGAAGGAACATATTTTAAAGATGTAGAGGAAGCACTACTTGCATATCAAAATGGAGATTTAGGATTACACGCTAAAATTTTTATAAGAATATATAAAAAGATAGATGGCAAAATGCAATCTAAAAAAGTAGAAACAACAGTTGGTAGAGTTATATACAATCAAGGAATACCACAAGATCTAGGCTTTGTAGATAGAAGCAACCCAGATGAAGCATTTAAATTAGAGATAGATTTCCCAGTTGTAAAGAAAAATCTTGGAAAGATAGTTGCAAAATGTATCGATAAACACGGACTAAGTAAAGCAGCAGAGGTACTAGACTATATAAAAGAAACAGGATTTAAATATTCAACTAAAGGTGCAATCACAGTTAGTGTGGCAGATGTTACATCTCCTAAAGAAAAAGAATCAATCTTAGCTGATGCAGATAAAAAGGTTGAAGATATTGCAAAGCAATATAAACGTGGTTTAATTACAGAAAATGAAAGATATAATGAAACAATAAAAGTATGGGAACAAGCAACCAAAGATGTAACTAAAGCAATGCAAGACAACTTTGATGAAATGAATCCAATCTATATGATGGCACAATCTGGAGCCAGAGGAAATATTAATCAGTTAAGACAAATCGCAGGTATGAGAGGATTGATGGCAAATACTCAAGGTAAAGCGGTTGAAATTCCTATTAAAGCAAGCTTTAGAGAGGGATTAGACCCACTAGAATACTTTATTTCATCTCACGGTGGAAGAAAAGGTCTAGCAGATACAGCTTTAAGAACAGCAGACTCTGGTTACCTAACAAGAAGATTAGTAGACGTAAGCCAAGACATTATAGTAAGAGAGCACGACTGTGGAACACACGAAGGTATTCTTGTAAGAGATATAAGAGATGGAAATCAAATTCTAGAACCATTACAAGAAAGATTACTTGGAAGATATACAATAGAAAATGTATATGATCCAAATACAAAAGAATTGATTGTAGATACAGATACAATGATTAATGACGAAATTGCTAACAAAATTGTAAATGCAGGAATAGAAGAATTAAGAGTACGTTCATCATTATGCTGCAGAACAAAACACGGTGTATGTAGTAAATGCTATGGTAAAGGTTTAGCAACAGGGGAAGAAGTAACAATAGGAGAACCAGTAGGAATTATAGCTGCACAATCAATTGGTGAGCCTGGTACACAGCTTACAATGAGAACATTCCACGAAGGTGGTGTTGCAGGAGGAGATATTACACAAGGTCTTCCTAGAGTTGAAGAATTGTTTGAAGCTAGAAAACCAAAAGGATTAGCAATTATTACAGAAATTGATGGTAAGGTAAAAATCAAAGAAGATAAGAAAAAGAAAGAAGTTATTGTTACATCAAAAGAGGATTCAAAAACATATACAATACCATTTGGATCTAAATTACGTGTAAAAGATGGAGATCAAATTAAAGCCGGAGATCAAATTACAGAAGGATCTGTTAATCCAAATGAAATACTTGAAATAAATGGACCAGACGGAGTATATAACTACTTAATTCAAGAAGTTCAAAAAGTTTATAGAAACCAAGGTGTTGATATAAACGATAAACACATTGAAGTAATTGGTAGACAAATGCTTAGAAAAGTAAAAGTATATGATGCAGGAGATACAAATTTATTCCCAGGTTCTATGGTAGATATATACGACTTTGAAGAGGAAAACAAAAAAGCAGAGGAAGAAGGAAAGAGACCTGCAACAGGAAAAAGAGCATTACTTGGTATTACAAAAGCAGCTTTAGCAACAGAAAGCTTCTTATCTGCAGCGTCATTCCAAGAGACAACAAGAGTACTTACAGATGCAGCTATCAAAGGAAAAATAGACCCATTAATAGGATTAAAAGAAAATGTTATTATTGGTAAACTAATTCCAGCAGGAACAGGAATGAGCAGATATAAAAACACTAAAATAAATACAGAATTAGAAAACACAGTTGAAAGTACGGCAACTATTTCAAAAATTGAATCTAATTTAGTAGGATAACAATATAATTTATTTTGCCCTGAAATTTAATTTCAGGGCTTTATTATTGTTTAAAAAAGAAAATTTCTACATAAAAAATAAAAATAAATTTCACTTTTTATGTATTACGCATTGACTTTATTCGAAAATCCGTATAAAATAGATATATTAAAAAATGTATGAAGCACTACGGAAATGAAACAATCAAGGAGGAATAAAAATGGGAGAAGTTATTGTTATTACATCTGGTAAAGGTGGAGTTGGAAAAACAACTACAACAGCAAATTTAGGAGCATCCCTAGCATTAGAAGGTAAAAAAGTAGCTTTAGTAGATACAGATATAGGCTTAAGGAACCTAGATGTTGTAATGGGGCTTGAAAACAGAATAGTATACGATATTGTAGATGTTGTAGAAGGAAAATGCAAATTAAGACAAGCTCTTATTAAAGATAAAAGATTTGAAGAGTTATTCTTATTACCTGCAGCTCAAACACGTGATAAAAGTGCAGTAAATGAAGAACAAATGAAAGATTTAACAAGCAAACTAAAAGAAGAGTTTGATTATATTTTAATAGATTGTCCAGCAGGAATTGAACAAGGATTTAAAAATGCAATAGCTGGTGCTGATAGAGCTATTGTTGTTACAACAGCAGAAATCTCAGCTATAAGAGATGCAGACAGAATTATTGGACTTTTAGAATCCTCTGAAATAAAAAATCCAGAATTGGTTGTAAATAGATTACGTCCAAGTATGGTAAGAAGGGGAGAAATGATGGATGTAGATGATATTGTTGATTTATTATCTATTGACTTAATTGGTGTTGTACCAGATGACGAATACATTATTACTCAAACAAACAAAGGAGAACCAGTTATTTCTAACAAAAAGGCTCCTTCTGGAAAAGCTTATTTGGAAATATCAAAAAGAATTTTAGGAGAGAACATAGAAATTACAATTCCTGGTAGAGAAAAAGGATTCTTTGCTAAACTGAAAAGATTGTTTTCAAAAGATAAATAAAATAAGATAAGTAATGGGGGAATAGAAAAATGTTTGAAAATATAGTAAAATTTTTCAAAAGTTTAGGAAAGAGTGAAAAAGAAACAAAGTCAAAAGATGCTGCAAAAGAAAGACTACATCTAGTGCTTATGCAAGACCGAGCAAATATCTCAGCAGATTTTCTAGCTTTAATGAAACAAGAAATTATAGAAGTTATTAAAAAATACATTGATGTTGATGAAAATGCAATTGATGTAAGATTAACAAATAAAGCAAATGAAGATGGAACAACAGGTGCTCCTGTTCTATATGCTAACATTCCTATTATGAGCGTAAAAGAAGAAGCAAAGGAAGAAGTTAGAAAGGAAAAACAACAGGAAGCAAATAAAGAAGAAAAAGTAGAGCCTCAAGCTGAGAAAGAAGAAAATAAAGAGGGACAAGCAGAGAAAAATGAAGCTGTTGAGGAAGAAAATAAAAGTCAAACAGAAATAGAAGAACAAAAAGAAAAAGAAACAAACGAGGTAATTGAAAAAGCGGAAGAAATTGTAGAAGAAATAAATGAAAGTGATAAAAAAACAGAAACCATTTCAGATAAGAAGTAAATTCTGGAAGAACAAAGGTTGAAAAATAATTTTTGCATCTAGAAGGAATGATATAAAATATGAGAAAAAGATTCTTACGAAATGTTGAATGGGGAATATTAATTTGTAGTATTGTATTATTCATAATTGGACTAGTTGCTTTATTTTCTGCAACACAAGAAAGTGGCTACTCTGAATTTAAAAAGCAAATTTTGTGGTTCATAATTAGTGTGCCGGTAATTATTTTGGCTATGCTAATAGACTATAATACAATTGCAAAAATATCTCCATTTTTTTATATAGTATTTATTGTGTTACTTGTAGGTGTTCTATTCACCGATCCAGTTAATGGTGCAAGAAGTTGGTATGAAATTACAGATACACTAAAATTTCAGCCAAGCGAACTTGCAAAAATATTTATAATTATGTTTTTAGCTACAGTCATTGTTAGAATTCAAAAAAATAATAAAAATGAAATTAATAGAATATCTAGGCTTTTATTAGTTCTATTAATAGTGGGAGTTCCACTAATATTAATTATTTTGCAACCAGACTATGGAACTGCTATGGCTTTTATTATTGCAACTTGTTTAATGTTATTTGCAGCAGGAATTGATAAAAAATATATTATAGCTGTGCTTTTAATTCTAGCAATTAGTCTTCCATTTATATACCTATATGCTCTTCCAGAGCACGCAAAAACGAGAATACAGGTATTTTTAAATCCGAATATAGATCCAAGAGGAGCAGGCTATAATATTATTCAGTCGAAACTTGCAATAGGAGCAGGTAAACTATTTGGAATGGGGTTACTTTCCGGAAACCAAACACAATTGGGCTATTTATATCCCAAAACAACAGACTTTATATTTTCAGTTATTGGAGAAGAATTAGGTTTTATATTTTCAGCATCAATTATTGCGCTTTATATTATAATGATTACAAAATCAATTTATGTTGCTAAAACTGCCAAAAACGATTTAGGATCTTATATAGCAATAGGAATAGCAGGAATCTTTTTATTCCATATGGTTGAAAATATAGGAATGACAATGGGACTATTACCAATAACAGGTGTACCATTACCATTTGTTAGTTATGGTGGAAGTTCTATGCTTACAAACTTTATGTGTATTGCAATTCTTTTAAACATAAGTGGAAGAAGACAAAAAACAATATTTATGAACTAAACAAATTACAATTTATAAAAAGGATAAAAAATGTATATTCATAAACTAAAAATTGGAGAAATTAAATTAGAGAACAACATCTTACTTGCACCAATGGCAGGCATTACAGACCTGCCTTTTAGAATAATTGCCAAAAAACAAGGTGCAGGTCTAGTATGTACAGAAATGGTAAGTAGCAAAGCAATATTTCATAATGACGAAAAAACAAAAAAATTACTTAATATGAAAGAAGAAAAAAGGCCAATCGCTGCTCAAATTTTTGGTAGTGATATAGAATCAATGGTATATGCTGCAAAATATGTAGAAACCCTAGCAGATATAATTGATATTAATATGGGGTGTCCTGCTCCAAAAGTAGTAAAAAACGGCGATGGTTCAAAATTACTATTGAATTTAGATTTAGCAGAGGAAATAGTAAAACAAGTAGTAAAAGCTGTTCACAAACCAGTAACCGTTAAAATGAGAAAAGGATACAACAACAGCAATATAGTAGCAGTAGAAGCGGCTAAAAGATTCGAAAAAGCCGGCGCAAAATCAATTACAATACACGGAAGAACACGCGAAGATTATTATAGTGGTATATGCGATTTAGAAATCATTAAACAGGTAAAAAATGCTGTTTCTATTCCAGTTATAGGAAATGGAGATATAAAAGATATTAAATCAGCAAAGAAAATGTTTGAATATACAGGAGTAGATGGCATAATGATTGGAAGAGCATCTTTAGGAAATCCTTGGATATTTAGATCCATTATAGAAGAAAAAGAATATGTGCCTTCTAATTATGAACGTTTCGATACAATTATGGAACATCTTAACTTAGCTATAGAAGAAAAGGGAGAATATGTAGCAATACGAGAAATGCGAAAACATATAGCTGGTTATACAAAAAACTTACCAAATTCTTCAGCATTCCGTGTAAAAATAAATAAAATAGAAAATACAGAAGAGCTCATTGAAGAGATTTCAAATTATCTTAAAAATATCGATATAGAATAATTAAAAATAAAACTCATATAAATTAAAATAAGGAAAATGTTTTTTCCAAAAACTCTATTGAAAGAGGTAATTTTATGAGTAAAAGAGTTAAAATATTTTTAATTATTCTATTATTTTTTTTCATTTTTATTTTTTTAATGCAAATTGCTTATAAATCTCATAAAACTGGAAACAATATAAATAAATCAACTGACGATTTAATAGAATATATTTTAAATATTAGTTCTTATGAAGCAAAAATAGAAGTTACCGTTCATTCTAACAAAACGACGAATCAATATCTATTAGAACAATATTATATGCAACCAAATTATTCTAAACAAATAGTAAATCAGCCACAAAATATAGAAAACTTAGAAATTTTATATAATGGTAAAAATCTTGAAATTAAAAATACAAATTTAGGACTAAATAAAATCTACGAAGATTATCAATATCTAAATAATAATGTGTTATGGTTAAATTTCTTTATAGAAAATTATAAAAAGGAATATAACATAGAAGAAAACGAAGAAGAAATTATTTTAATAAGCAATATAAACATATATAATTATAAAGAAAAATTGCATATTAACAAAAAAACAGCTTTGCCAACTCAAATAGAGGTATTAGATAATAGCAATCAGACTAAAATCTACATAGAATATAAGGAGATAAAATTAAATACTATACAAAATAATAATATTTTTGCCTTCAAAACAGAAGATATTAGAAAGGATGTATAATTTTAACTATTTATTCTCAAAAAGAACTAAGAAATATATCTATCTTATTACACAAATAGTAGGAGTGAAAAATGTATGATAGTTAAAAGAGGAGATATGTTTTATGCAGATTTAAGCCCTGTAATTGGTTCAGAACAAGGAGGAATACGACCTGTATTAATTGTGCAAAACGATATGGGAAATAAATATAGTCCTACTGTAATTGCTGCAGCTATAACATCGCAAACTGGAAAAAATAAATTACCAACTCATATAGAAATAGATTCTAAAACGTATGGATTAAAATCTGATTCTGTAGTTCTTGCAGAACAAATAAGAACAATTGATAAAAGCAGACTAAAAGAGAAAATTGGACATATAGAAGACGAAAAAACGCTAGATAAAATTAATAATGCAATTGGCGTAAGTTTTGGACTATAGGGAAAAATTGCAAAAAAACTTTGTGCAAAATCAGCACAAAGTTTTTTAAACTTTTAATCTTTTTATAATTTTTATTTCATCAAATAATTTAAGGATAGCATCGTTTTTTACGTTTAAAACATTTTCATATTCTTTTCTTATATCTCTAAAATTATCTAATGTTTCACCAGGAGAAAGCAAATATTTTATACTTTCAGAAAAATATGCCTTATCCTTTTCTTTATGAGAATTTTCAATTTTTTCAAGATATTTATCAATAGTATTTAATCTTTTAATTTCAGATTCAAGATATTTTACATATTCTTCAATACACGCAATTTCATATACAATGTCATCAATTACAACTTTAAAAAGAATTTTTAATATTCTAGGGTTAATCTTACCCATTTTTTGATTAATCTTTAATTGGTCTAAAGCAACGACCTTCATATGTTCTTCTGGCTTGGTATCATTAATTAATAATTTTAAAGTAGAAGAAATATTAACGTGAGTAGTGTATTGCCTTTTAGAAGTAATTGCATCATATTCATCTGCAACTCTAACAATTTGAGCAATGTAAGGAATATCTTTTTTACCAATACCCCTTGGATATCCTGTTCCATTTAAAGCCTCGTGATGGCAAAGTGCTGCAGCGGCATAAGGACGAAGCTTAATATCTTTCATACAAATTTCGTATCCTTTTGTTGTGTGTGTTTTAATAATTTCATATTCCTCGTCTGTAAGTTTGGTTGGCTTATTTAAAATTTCAACAGGAATTTCTAATTTACCTACATCGTGCAAATATGCATTCATTGTTGAATGAATAGTGGCTTGCCAATTAAATCTCAAATATTCGCAAATTCTACATACAAGATTTGCAACATTCTCAGAGTGTTTCTTAGTAATTGGATCCATTCTATTTAATATTGCTAATTGATAGCGCATTGTATCATTCAAGTTATATGCTTTTAAACTTGAAGAATTATAAAAGTCAAAAGAGTAACTTTTCATTTGTTTTCACCTATTTATAATATATAAATAATTATAAAAAAAGTCAATAGGGAGTTTTAGGGAAATTTTAATTTATATAACTAAATAACTAAAAAACTCTTGTTTTTTGAATCATTTTAATATATTATAAAGTATATTGTAAGATAAAGGTGAAACTTATGTATTTAAAAAGATTAGAAATGCAAGGATTCAAATCCTTCGCAGATAAAACAGTTCTTGAATTTATGCCAGGAATTACAACTGTTATTGGACCAAATGGGTCTGGTAAAAGCAATATTTCTGATGCCATTAGATGGGTATTAGGAGAACAAAGTATGAAATCTTTGAGAGGAGCAAAATCTGAGGATGTTATTTTTGCAGGAACGCAAAACAGAAAATCTTTAGGATTTGCAGAAGCCTCTTTAATTTTCGACAATTCAGATTCAAGATTGCCAGTTGAATATAACGAGGTAGTAGTTACACGAAAATTATATAGAAGCGGAGAATCAGGCTATTATATTAACAAAACTCCTTGTAGATTAAAAGATGTTCTAGAGCTATTTATGGATACCGGAATTGGAAAAGATGGTTATTCAATTATAGGACAGGGAAAAATTGACGAAATATTAAGCAACAAATCAGAAGATAGAAGGCACATTTTTGAGGAGGCAGCAGGTGTAGTAAAATATAGAGTAAGAAAAGCAGAGTCCGAAAAGAAGTTAGAGCAAACGAAACTTAATTTATTAAGAATAAATGATATATTAGCAGAAATAGAAAATAATATTGAACCTTTAAAAGTTCAATCTGAAAAAGCAAAGAAATTTCTAGATTTAAGGGAAGAATTAAAAAATATAGAAATTGGATTATTTTTATACAACATCAACTCATATAAAGAAAAACTTGAAAAAATAGTAGGGGACGAAGATATACTAAAAAATGATAATGATCAGCAATCAGCTAAATTAGAAAATATTACTACTTTAAAAGAAAGTTTAAAGCTAGAAATTGAGAATCTTACAACTGAAATAGAAGGTATGCAAAATATAGGTTTTGAAAGCGAAAAAGAAAAAGAAAGAATTCATTCAGAAATTAAAGTTTCTAAAGAAAGAATAACTAATAACAGTTCTAATGATAGCCGATTCGATAAAGAAATAGAAGAGATAGAAGCTAGGAATGTTAAATTAGAAGAAGAAAAGAATGCAAAATTAGAAAAGAAAAATAGTCTATTTACAAATAAAGAAAAATTCCAAAATGAACTAACAGAAAAAGAGAATGAATTAACAGAACTAACATTAAAATTATCAAGTAAAGAATTAGAAATAGAAGAAAAGAAAAAGAAAGTAGAAGAAAATACAGATTTAAAATATGAAAAATCTGCAAATATAAGCACAATAGAGGCAAATTTAGAAAACATAGAAAAAAGAAGCAAGCAAATTAAGTCAGAAATTGACTTAAATATTTCAGAACTTGATGCTACTCGATTGACAAAAGAGGAAATTGCAAAAAGTTTTTACGAAATAGAAAATAAAAGAAATAGTGTGGAAAGGCAATTAGAATTAATTGTAAATAAAAAAGAAGAGGCACAAAACAAAATAAAACAATATGAGGAAAATATAAATACTCTTACTTCTGAATATAGAATGAAAGAGTCTAGATTAAAATTTCTAGAAGAAACTGAAAGAGAAAAAGAAGGCTATACAAGAAGTGTAAAATCACTATTATTAGATGCTGATAAGGATGAAAACTTAAAAAAGGGAATGCAAGGAGTTTTAGCAAATTTAATTCATTCTCCTAAGGAATATGAAACAGCAATTGAAATGTCTTTAGGTGCTGCAACCCAAAACGTTGTAACCGATACAGAAGCAACAGCTAAAAAAATGGTAGAACACTTAAGAATTAACAACTTAGGTAGAGCATCATTTTTACCATTATCATCTGTAAAAGGTAAAAAACTAGAAAAATATAATTCTAAAAGTTCAGATGGTATACTTGGTATAGCATCAGATTTAGTTCAATATGATAAAAAATATGAGCAAATTGTATTAAATTTGCTTGGAAAAACAGTTATTGTAGAAAATATGGATGTTGCTATTAGTTTAGCAAAACAAAATAATTATTCATTTAGAATAGTTACGCTAAAAGGAGATTTAATTAATCCATCAGGTAGCATAACAGGCGGTTCAGTTGCACAAAAAACTGTAAATATTTTAGGCAGAACAAGAGAAATTGAAGAATTAAAAAAGGAACTTTCTAAATTAAAAAATAAAATTGAAAAAATTGAAGAAGAGAAAAAGCAATATATAAACTCATCTGAAGATGTTTTAGAAGAAATAACTGGCCTTGAAAAAAATATGCAAGATATAGACATAGTATATGCTACAGATAAGCAAAAACTTGTTGCAGTGGAAGAAAATATTTCAAGATTAGAAAACAGATTACAAAAATTAAAACAAGAAAGTGAAGACTTACAAAAACAAAAAGAAGAAAATATCAAAAACAAAGAAAAAGATGAGCAAGATATTAAAGCATTATCAGATGAAAATGCAAAACTAAATGAAATGATAGAGCAATTTGCTACATTAAATAAAGATAACCAAAGATATATTGATGATTTAAAATTAGATGTAACCAACTTAAAAATATCTGTTTCTTCTTTTGATGAATCAGAAGCTTCTATTGATGAAATTGTTACAAGAATTGAACAAGATGTTCAAAACAATTGTCAAAGTATTGAAAATAAAAAGAAACAAAAAGAAATAATTAAACAAGAAAATATTAATTTGGAAAACAAGATTAAAGATTTGGAAAATCAAATTGAAGCAATAAATGAACAGGTAGCTAATAGCAATTCGAAAGTTGTAGAATTGAAAGAGCAAAGAGTAGGCAAGAATGAAGAATTAAGTAAAACAGAAACAGAGTTTACAGAACAATTAGATGTTATTAACAACTTAAAAGAACAATTACTAAAAATAGAAGTAAAGAAAAATAAAATAGAACAAGATATAGAAGAAGTAGTTAATAAACTTTGGGAAGAATATGAATTAACACCAAATCAAGTTGAAAATTACACGAAACCTGAAAATGTCCAAGAAACAACTAAAAAGGTAAATGCATTAAGAAATAAAATTAAAGATTTAGGAAGCATCAACATTGATAGTATACAAGAATATAATCAAACAAAACAACGTTATGATTTTATGTGTGAACAGAGATTAGACTTAGAAGATGGAATTTCAAAATTAAAAAAAGTTATTCAAGATATGACCAATATTATGAAAGAGCAATTTGCAAAACAATTTGAAATTATTAATCGTAATTTTGGAGAAGTATTCAAAGAGCTTTTCGGAGGAGGAAAAGCAGAATTAACCTTAACAGACTCTGAAAACATATTGGAATGTGGAATAGATATAAGCGTACAGCCTCCAGGAAAGAAATTGCAAAATATGACATTATTATCAGGAGGAGAAAAAGCATTTACAGCAATTGCTTTATTGTTTGCTATTTTAAAAATAAATCCATCACCATTTTGCGTATTAGACGAAATAGAAGCAGCCCTAGATGATGTAAATGTTTATCGTTATGCAGATTATTTAAAGAAATTTACGAAAGACACTCAATTCTTAGTTATTACCCATAGAAAAGGAACAATGGAAGTTGCAGATACTGTTTATGGAATAACAATGGAGGAAAATGGAATTTCTAAATTGTTATCAATGAAATTAAAATAAAAGCATAAATTAAAATCCCCATTAGCATAGCTAACGGGGATTTTGCGGGTTTACATAGACATCATAATATTTTACATAAAAAAGCAACAAAAAATAAAAGAAATTTTTATATTCTTAATACACAAAAAAAATCTTATTAGAAAAACCCTGAAATACCAATTTCCCTATTGACTTTTAAATTAATAATTGGTATAATATAAGGCGTTAATTTGTTAAAAATTAACAAAATTGCCAAAGGAGGTGAAATTTGAGTGCCAACAATTAATCAATTAGTAAGAAAAGGAAGAAGTTCTTCTAGTACTAAATCAACTGCACCAGCTCTACAACACGGATACAATTCTAGAAAGAAAAGAGTAACCGATAGTAGATCTCCACAAAAAAGAGGAGTATGTACAGTTGTAAAAACAGTTACACCTAAAAAACCAAACTCAGCTTTAAGAAAAGTTGCAAGGGTTAGATTATCTAATGGATTTGAAGTAACATCTTATATTCCTGGTATAGGTCACAACCTACAAGAGCACAGTGTTGTTCTAATAAGAGGAGGAAGAGTAAAAGACCTACCTGGTGTTAGATATCACATTATCAGAGGAACATTAGATACTGCTGGTGTTAAAGATAGAATGCAAGCGCGTTCTAAGTATGGAGCTAAGCGTCCAAAAAAATAAAAATCAATGAAAACTAGTGCTAACTTACTAATTTTAAGCGGTACTTAAATTTAGAATAGATAAGCACTATTGCGGGAAAGAAAAATCTTTCCAGAGTAACTTAATACTTAAAATTAAGTATAAAAAATTTAGAGATAGTAGAGAAAAGAGAATAAAAATCGAGAAATAAAATCTCACTTCTCATTACTCACATCTCAAGAAGGAGTGAAGTATAGTGCCAAGAAAAGGACATATTGCAAAAAGAGATGTATTACCAGATCCAATTTATAATAGCAAAGTTGTTACAAAATTAATTAACAATATTATGTTAGATGGAAAAAAATCTATTGCTCAAACAATCGTATATAGTGCATTTGACATTATAAAAGAAAAAGAACAAAAAGATCCATTAGAAGTTTTTGAAACAGCTTTAAATAACGTTATGCCTGTTCTTGAAGTTAAAGCAAGAAGAGTTGGTGGAGCAACTTATCAAGTTCCACTAGAAATCAGAGCAGAAAGAAGACAAACTTTAGGCTTAAGATGGCTAGTTACTTATGCTAGAAAAAGAAACGAAAAAACAATGGCAGATAAATTGGCTGCAGAAATTATTGATGCTACAAACCAAAATGGTGGAGCATACAAGAAAAAAGAAGATACACATAGAATGGCAGAGGCTAATAAGGCTTTTGCACATTATAAATTCTAAAAATCGATTATAAACGTCGTCTAACTGCGTTAACCTTCAGACAAAAATATAATCAACGTACACTAGTACGTCTCATATATTTTTGCTTCGGTTGCCTTGTTATACTCGTTTCTAATCAATTTTTAACAGATGAAATAAAGGAGGGAAAAACCCGTGGCTGGAAGAGCATATTCATTAGAAAAAACAAGAAATATAGGAATAGTAGCCCACATTGATGCAGGAAAAACAACAACAACAGAAAGAATACTATTCTATACAGGTAAAACACATAAAATAGGAGAAGTTCACGAAGGTGCAGCTACAATGGACTGGATGGAACAAGAACAAGAAAGAGGTATTACAATTACTTCAGCTGCTACAACTTGTTTCTGGAACAATAATAGAATAAACATTATTGATACCCCAGGACACGTTGACTTTACAGTAGAAGTTCAAAGATCTTTAAAAGTTCTTGACGGTGCAGTTACAGTTTTAGCTGCTAAAGGTGGTGTACAACCACAAACAGAAACTGTTTGGAGACAAGCAGATAAATATCACGTTCCAAGAATGGTATATGTTAATAAAATGGACATTACGGGAGCTAACTTTATGCTTTGTGTTGAACAATTAAAAAATAGACTAAAAGCAAATGCAGTTCCAATCCAATTACCAATTGGAGCAGAAGATAATTTTAAAGGTATTGTAGATTTAATAAAAATGAAAGCCTATATTCATAAAGATGATTTAGGAAAAGAAATTGAAGAAACAGAAATACCTGATGAATTAAAAGCACAAGCAGAAGAATTCAGAGCCGCTATGGTAGAGGCAGCTTGTGAGCAAGATGATGAATTAATGATGAAATACCTTGATGGAGAAGAACTTACAGAAGAAGAAATAAAAAAAGGATTAAGAAAAGGAACAATTAACAATAAAATCGTTCCAGTATGTTGTGGTTCTTCTTATAAAAATAAAGGTGTTCAAGAATTATTAAATAACATTGTAGACTATATGCCATCACCACTTGATATTCCACATATCAAAGGTGAAACATTAACAGGTGAAGAAACAGAAGCTAAAACTTCTGATCAAGAACCATTTGCAGCATTGGCATTTAAAATAGCAACAGACCCATTTGTTGGAAAACTATGTTTCTTTAGAGTATATTCAGGAACATTAGAGTCTGGATCAACTGTTTTAAATTCAAGCAAAGATAAAAAAGAAAGAGTAGGAAGAATTCTTCAAATGCACGCTAACCATAGAGAAGACATTGATAAAGTATATGCAGGAGATATAGCAGCAGCTGTAGGATTAAAAGATGTAACAACAGGAAATACTTTATGTGATCCAAATCATCCAATTATTCTAGAATCAATGGAATTCCCTGAACCAGTTATCGATATCGCAATTGAGCCAAAAGATAAAGCAGCTCAAGAAAAAATGGGTATCGCATTAGGTAAACTTGCAGAAGAAGATCCAACTTTCAAAGCATACACAAACCAAGAAACTGGACAAACAATTATTGCTGGTATGGGTGAATTACACCTAGACATTATTGTTGATAGATTAAAAAGAGAATTCAAAGTAGAATGTAATGTAGGTAAACCACAAGTTGCTTACAAAGAAACAATTAGAGAAGCAGTAAAAGTAGAAGGAAAATTCATTCGTCAATCAGGTGGACGTGGACAATATGGTCACGTATGGCTAGAAATGGAACCATTAGAGCCAGGTTCAGGAATTCAATTTGAAAGCAAAATCGTTGGTGGTGTTGTTCCAAAAGAATACATCAAACCAGTTGAAGAAGGAGTTCGTGAAGCAGCTGAAGCCGGAGTATTAGCTGGATATCCAGTTATTGATTTTAAAGCAACATTAGTAGACGGTTCTTATCACGATGTTGACTCTTCAGAAATGGCATTCAAAATTGCTGGTTCTATGGCATTCAAAGAAGGATGTAGAAAAGCAAAAGCAGTTATTCTAGAACCAATTATGAAAGTAGAAATTACTGTTCCAGAAGAATATATGGGAGATGTAATTGGAGACGTAAACTCAAGACGTGGAAGAATGGAAGGAATGGAAGCAAACGATGGAATGCAAGAAATAAGAGCATTCATACCATTATCAGAAATGTTTGGTTATGCTACAGACTTACGTTCAAAAACACAAGGTAGAGGAACATACTCAATGGAACCATCTCATTATGAAGAAGTTCCAAAATCTGTTTTTGAAACGATTGTTGCTTCTCGTGCTAAGAAAGAAGAATAAAACAAATGAAAAATATAAAAAAAGTATTGCAAAAATAGCAAAATTAGTATACAATACAGTTGCTATTTAAAATAACTTAGTTATTAAATTTTAAAAATTAAATATAAAAAAATTAAAGGAGGAATTCAAAAATGGCAAAAGCTAAATTTGAAAGAACAAAACCACACGTTAATATCGGTACAATTGGTCACGTAGACCACGGTAAAACAACAACAACTGCCGCTATTACAAAATATTTAGGATTATTAGGAAAGGCTCAATACACAGCTTATGATCAAATCGACGGAGCACCAGAAGAAAAAGCAAGAGGAATTACAATCAACACAGCTCACGTAGAATATGAAACAGATAAAAGACACTATGCACACGTTGACTGCCCAGGACACGCAGACTATGTAAAAAATATGATTACAGGTGCAGCACAAATGGATGGTGCTATATTAGTTGTTTCTGCAGCTGATGGACCAATGCCTCAAACAAGAGAGCATATCTTACTTGCAAGACAAGTTGGTGTTAAATATATCGTTGTATACTTAAATAAATGCGATATGGTTGACGACCCAGAATTA
>CANQDX010000011.1 GCA_947594065.1 uncultured Clostridia bacterium | reverse complement strand
ACAAAAAGCAAAAGTATCACCACTTCTGCTTTAAGTATATATATAGTAAAAATTTACACACTTATCTTGACAAGCTCGAAAAAATAGTATAATAATTCACATAGGGGAGAAGAAGGGTTTTAAAGAACTTCTTTTCCCTATTTTTTTACATTTTATTTTAGATATATCAAAATAAAATTTTAATCTAAAAAACAAATTATCAAAAAAATTTTAATTCTGATAATTTGAAAATCCAACAAAAATTAAATTTAAAAAACGGCATTTTAATATGTTTATTTATTAATAGCAAGGAAATACCCAACAGACAAATCAGGAAGATTAGATTTAAAAACAAAATTTAAAGACGGAACAATCTGTCAAATAGAAATGCAAATGTCAGGAGATAGTAATATTATAAAAAGAATATTATATTATTGGGCAAAGACATATTCAAAGCAACTAAAAAGTGGAGGGAAATATCAAGAATTAAAAAAGACAATAGGAATTTTAATAAGTGATTTTGAGATAAAAGAATTAGAAGGAATAGAAGAATTAGACACGAAGTGGCAGATCATAGAGACAAAAAAAGGCAAAAAAGTATTGACAGAAGACTTAGAATTACATATAATAGAAATACCAAAAGCGAAGAGAGTGCTAGCGAAAGAGTCAAATAATAGAATAGCACAATGGCTAGTCTTTTTGGATAATCCTAATACAGAAAGGGTTGAAGAAATAATGAAAGAGAATGAAGATGTAAAAAAAGCGAAAGAAGTATTAAGCGAAATGAGCGAAGATGAAGAATTACAAATGTTAGCAGAGCTACACGAGAAGTGGGATTTAGATGAGAGAAGTGCTCTAGCCAGTGCGAAAGACGAAGGTATAGAAGAAGGGAGACAAGAAGGCGAAAGAAATAAAAGCCTAGAAATAGCAAAAAAATTAAAGAAAATGAATATGAAAATAGAAGACATAGAAATAGCAACTGGTATAACGAAAGAGGAAATAAAAAAACTATAACTTAAAAACAAAGAAGGAATAAAATTTGCTGTGGAATTGGGGACGGTTCTCGTTTCTCCAAAAACCACAAAGTGTGATTTATATGAGAATAAATGAGTGCTAGATTTATCTAGTGCTCATTTTGTATTATTTTAAATGTTTAATTATAAAAAAAATTTCCTAAAACATAAAACTTTAAAAAAATATCTTGACAAATCTTTTTTTTATTTATACAATATAGACGTAGACGAACAAAAGTTCTTTAAAAGGAGAATATTATGATTAGTACATTACATATTAAAAATATAGGAATTATAGACGATTTAAGTATTAACTTAAATACAGGTTTAAATATTTTAACCGGAGAAACTGGTGCTGGAAAAACACTTATTATTGATTCTTTGGGAATTATATCTGGTGAAAGATTTTCAAAAGAAATGATAAGAAAAGGGCAAGACTTTTCTTATGTAGAAGCCTGCTTTTATCTTCCAGAAAATGAGAATGCCATAGATGGCAATATTATCGTTTCAAGGGAAATTAATTCAAATAACAGAAATTTGTGTAAAATAAATGGAAGAATGGTTACTGTGAATGAACTTAAAAATTTTATGGAAAACATAATAGATATTCACGGACAGCACGATAATCAACAACTTTTAAATCCTGCTACACATATTGAATATTTAGATAAGTTTGGAAGTAAAGAAATTAGTCCTTTAAAAGAAGAATATATAGAACTATTCAAACAATACAACTATATTCAAACAGAGCTTAAAAACAATTATGGAGATGAGAAAGAAAAACAAAGGAAATTAGATTTATTAAAATATCAGTTTGAAGAAATTGAAAAGGCTAACTTAAAAATAGGAGAAGACGAAAAATTAGAAGCTGATAGAAAAATTATATTAAATTCTGAAAAAATAAATGAAAGTTTAAATGTTGCAGATTTAGAAATCTCAGAACACACAATGGATGCCCTTAATAATGCAATACGAGCTTTAGAAAAAATAGAAAATTTAGACGAGTCATATAGCAAAAGTTTAAATTTGCTAAAAAGTACCTATTATGATATTCAAGAAATCGGAAGAGATATTTCTTCTTTAAGAGATAATGTTTTCTTCGATGAAGAACAAAGGCAAGAATTAGAAACTAGGCTAGATACAATATTTTCATTAAAAAGAAAATATGGCAATACAATAGAAGAAATATTAAATTACAAAAAGGAATTAGAAGAAGAAATAAATAGAATACAGAATTTAGAGGAGTATAATAATAAATTAAAACAGGAAAGAGATATTGTTACCTCTAAAATGGACGAATTAGCTAAAAAATTAAATGAATTAAGAAATAGATACGCACGAATTTTGGAGGAAAAAATAAATCAGGAATTAAAAGATTTGGAAATGAAGAATGCAATTATTAAGGTAAATATTCAATTTAACAATGAGAAAAAGTATAATGCAAATGGCTTAGACGAGGTAGAAATATATATTCAAACTAATATTGGGGAAGATGCAAAGCCACTTTATAAAATAGCATCTGGTGGAGAAATGTCTAGAATTATGCTTGCAATTAAGAATGTGCTATCTAATGTTGATTCTGTTCCAGTTCTTATTTTTGATGAAATCGATACAGGAATTAGTGGAATGGCAGCAAAAAGTGTGGGTGAAAAATTAAAATCTATATCAAAATTGCATCAAGTGCTTTGTGTAACGCACTTAGCAAGCATTGCTGCAAAAGGAGATTATAATTATTATATTTATAAAAAAGTTGAGAATAATAAAACGATTACAAATGTTAATTTATTAAATGAAGAAGAAACTATTAGAGAAATTGCAAGAATAGCAAATGGAGATATTACTGAAATTTCTCTTCAGCACGCAAAAGAACTAAGAAATTGTAACATAAAATAAAATCTTACATTAAATGTATTGAAAATGTGTATAAAATGTGATACAATACATATAATAATGTAGGAGGTGTTTATTATGGCAAAATCAAATACTTTGCATATTAGGATTGAACCTAATGTAAAAGAGAAAGCAGAAGCAACATTAAAAGAGCTAGGATTATCAATCACGGATGCTATTAATGTTTTCTTAAATCAAGTAATATTACAAGATGGAATTCCTTTTGAAATAAGAAAACCTAGATATAATAAAGAAACCATACAAGCAATGGAAGATACAAAAAACAGAAAAAATCTAAGTAAAGCTTTTGATAATGTAGAAGAAATGTTCAAGGAGTTGGAAAAATAGTGTTAAAAATTAGATATACAAATCAGTTTAAAAAAGACTATGAACTAATAAAAAAAAGAGGATATAATATTCAAAAATTAAAAGATATTATTGAATTATTGGCAGATGGAAAAAAATTACCATCTATCTATAAAGAACATAATTTGAAGGGAAATTATATTCGGATTTAAAGAGTGTCATATTCAAGCTGATTGGCTACTAATTTATATGATTGATAAAGAAGAAATAACGATAACTATTTCAAGAACTGGTTCTCATTCCGATTTATTTTAAATCTAAATTTGAATTAATAAAATAATTTTAATCAAAAGAGTTAGCATATAAAATTTTAATGTAAAAAGAAAGTTTTGATGCTTTCTTTTTTTCTTGCACATTGTGCAATGTAATGATATAATACATTTATTAATTAGAAAGGAAAAAGCTATGGCAAAAAATAAAACAATATTTGTATGTAGTAATTGTGGATACGAATCTCCAAAATGGCTTGGAAAATGCCCTTCTTGCAATGAATGGAATACATTTTACGAAGAGAAGGTTTTAAGTAGTACAGCTACCAGTGGTAGTTCTAATAGAAAAAAGGAGATTTCAAAACCAGTTGAATTAAATAAAATTGAAGGCACAAAGGAATTAAAAATAAGTACAGGCTTTGGAGAATTAGATAGAGTGCTTGGACGGAGGATTGGTAAATGGTTCTTTAGTTCTACTGGGGGGAGAGCCTGGAATTGGAAAATCTACTTTAATTTTACAGATATGTAATCAAATAAAAACAGATGGAAAAGTGCTATATATATCTGGAGAGGAATCTGGAGAGCAAATTAAATTAAGGGCAGATAGATTGGGCGTAAAAAATGATAATTTATTGTTTTTATCAGAAACCAATATTGAAAACATAGAAGAAAACATTCTGTCCATTCGCCCTAAATTAGTTATTATTGATTCTATTCAAACAATGTTTTCAGAAGAAATAACATCTGCGCCAGGAAGTGTTAGTCAAGTAAGAGAAATAACAGCTAGAATTATGAGAACGTGTAAAGAGAATAATGTTACTACAATTTTAATAGGGCACGTTACAAAAGATGGTAATATTGCTGGACCAAGAGTGCTAGAACATATGGTAGATACGGTTCTTTATTTAGAGGGTGAAAGATATTTTTCATATAGAATGTTAAGAGGTGTAAAGAACAGATTTGGCTCTACCAACGAAATTGGAATGTTCGAAATGCAAGATGTAGGACTTGTAGAAATTACAGATCCATCTAAAGTGCTTATTTCTGAACGAGATGAAAATCCAGCAGGTTCTGTTATTGTTGCAACAATGGAAGGAACTAGACCTTTATTAGTAGAGTTTCAAGCATTAACAACACCTACCATCTATGGTATGCCACGAAGAACAGCAAATGGAATAGATTATAACAGACTTGCAGTTTTAATTGCTGTTTTGGAGAAAAGAATGAGCTTAAATCTAGGTAATCAAGATGTTTATCTAAATGTAGTAAGTGGCTTAAAAATTAATGAACCAGCAATCGATTTAGGAATTATTAGTGCAACCGTATCTAGTTTTAAAAATATTCCAATAGATAAAGGAGTTGTTGTATTAGGTGAAGTTGGTTTAACTGGTGAAATAAGAAGTGTGAATTTAATTGATAAAAGATTAAAAGAAGCAGAAAAGTTAGGCTTTAAAAAATGTATAATTCCAGAAAGTAATCGAAAACTATTGAAAGATAATTATAAATTAGATATAATAGGTGTGAAAAATATTATGGAAGCAATGAAAGCTTTAGAACTAAAATAACGTATGAAAAGTGAGGTAAATTAAGTATGCTAAATTTGAAGAGCCAAAGAGGTATTACTTTAGCTGTATTAATAATTACTATTGTTATATTAATTATACTGTCTGCTGTTGCAATAAGAGCTGGAACCGATTCAACGCAAAAAACAAGATTGCAAGCCTTTTATACACAGTTAGAAATAATCCAAAAAAGAGTAGATGATGTTGCATCTACTAATGAAAGTTATATAGATGATAGCGGTAGCAAAATTAATATAAAAGAACAAGGTGGGAAAGAATTAACAGATCAGCAAAAAGGATCATTACAGAAGATTATTCAATCAGAAAATCTTGGCGTTGATACGGGAAAATTTAGATATTTTACAATCGAAGATTTAGAAAATCTATTAGATTTAATGGATATGGAATATAACGTATTTATTGATTTTGAAGATAGAATAATTGTAGCAGAGGATGGTATAAGGATAGGAAGTGAAACTTACTATGTGCTTGAGAATGCGACATACTTTGTAGAACAAAATACAAATAAAAATAAAGGTACAATTCAATCTCTAACATACACAGTAACCCAATATGGTAAAGATAATTATAAAGTAACTGTTACACCAAGTAATACTATAGGAGATTTAGTGCCAGGAAACGGGAGCGTCCAGTACAAACTTACAACAACAAAGTATTGGGAAACTTCAACAGATAATGCAATAATTCTACAACTTTCAAAAGAGTATAATATTATTTATCAAGATGTGAATAAAAATAAAATTGAAAAAACCATTAAAGTAGATGCAAGTAATTCTTCTAGTCCAACAGTGATAGAAGTAACAAAGTAATTTAAAAATGTGAAAGGAAAGAAATAAAATGAAGAAAAAAGTTAATTCAAAAAAATCAAATATGCAAAAAATATTTTTAATAATTGCCATTATAATTTTGGTTGCATTAATTGCAACTTTGGCTTTTGGCTATTACAGAAAGCTAACATATAAAGTACAAAATCCAATTGCCACTATGGAAGTAGAAGATTTTGGAACAATAAAGATAGAATTGTATCCAGACCAAGCAGAAAATACTGTTAGAAACTTTATAGCTCTAGCTAATAATGAATTTTACGATGGTCTAACTTTCCATAGAGTTATAAAAGAATTTATGATTCAAGGTGGGGACTCAAAAGGTGATGGAACTGGTTCTCCAACTTTAGGCTATATTGACGAAAATATAGAAAAAGGTTCCGAAGAAGATAAAGAATACAACATTAATGGCGAATTTATGATAAATGACTATGAAAAAAATACATTAAAATTAGAAAAAGGCGTTATTGCAATGGCAAGAAATGACTATTCAAGCTATGCTTACTATGCAAGAAACTTATTGCAAGAAGGTTATAATTCAGTTGGATCTCAATTCTTTATAATGACAACAGATGATAATATTTCTTTAACAGGATATTATACTGGATTTGGTAAAGTAATTGAAGGTTATGATGTATTAGAAAAGATAGCAGATGTGAAAGTAAAAGAAGCTGAAGAAGAAGGCGGAGAGGCATCTACACCAGAGAAACCACCTGTTATTAAAAGTATTCGTGTAGAAACTTTTGGAGAAAAATACAAAAAGCCTGAAACTCATACACCATTTGATATTAATAGTTATTTGAATTCATTATTTTCAACATCAGTTCAATAAAAAGTAATAAATTATATTTAAAATGTTGACAAAATTTTATTTTGTCAACATTTTTTTGTGTCATAAACAAGAATCGTTTTTTGTCGAAAACTTCTTATTATTCGCTAAAACTTCCTATGTTTTGCTATTGGAAAAAATTACCATTTATTGTATAATCTAAAAAATACGAAGGAAAGGATGGATAGCAAAAATGGAAAGTAATTATTTGAAAGAGGACAAGACCCTAGTATTGAAAATAACAGAAGAATTAGATCATCATATGGTCGAGAAATTAAGGAGGAAAGCGGATTATGAAATTGAAAGACATATTCCAAGAAAAGTTATATTTGATTTTAATCAAGTTTCTTTTATGGACAGTGCAGGAATAGGATTGATACTTGGTAGATATAAAAATATATCTATTCTAGGTGGCCAATTAGAATTGATTAATGTTAATGAACAGGTTGAAAAAATACTTAATATGAGTGGAGTATTAAAGTTAATTAAAATAAATAAGGAGGAATGTGCTTAAATGGTGAGCAAATATGATAATGAAATGAAATTGGAATTTTTAAGTAAATCAAGTAATGAAGCATTTGCTAGAATTGCTGTTGCTGCATTTGCATCACAACTAGATCCAACAATTGAAGAAATTGCAGATATTAAAACTGCTGTATCAGAAGCAGTAACTAATTGCATTATTCACGGGTATGAGAATACGCAAGGAATTGTAAAAGTGCATTGCATTATAAAGAACAACCAACTTATTATTGAAATATCAGATACAGGAGTTGGCATTGAAGATGTTAATATGGCAAAAGAACCATTATATACTTCCAAACCAAATTTAGAAAGGTCTGGAATGGGATTTACGATTATGCAAAGCTTTATGGATGAATTGAATGTAGAGTCTGTTGTAAATTTAGGTACAAAAGTAACAATGAAAAAGACAATAAAACAAAGTTTAAAAGGGGAAGATAACCAGAATAATATATGTATTACGGC
This sequence comes from uncultured Clostridia bacterium, assembly GCA_947594065.1. Lineage (GTDB taxonomy): Bacteria > Bacillota > Clostridia > TANB77 > CAG-508 > HGM13634. Next base: position 32,429 of record CANQDX010000011.1, on the reverse strand, counting down.
CTGAAAAAAGGAGTATATATGTATAATGACAATATTAAAAATATTAAACTAGCTCAAGAAGAAAATAATCAAGAGGCAATGGAGGCTTTAATAAAAAATAATTCAGGTTTGATATGGAATATAGTAAGAAGGTTTATGGGTAGAGGCTATGAAGCCGAAGATTTGTATCAAATAGGAAGTATGGGACTTATTAAAGCAATTAAAAGGTTTGATATTCACTTAGATGTTCAGTTATCTACTTATGCTGTTCCATATATTATGGGCGAAATAAAAAGATTTATAAGAGATGACGGAATAATTAAAGTAAGTAGGCAAACGAAAGAATTAGCTATTAAAATAAAACAATTACAGAATGAATATTTAAGTAAAAATGGAAGAGAAATTTCTATGGGTGAAATTTCAGCAATTTTGAAAACTCCAAAAGAGGAGATTGCTTTTGCAATCGAGTCAAGTAGTAATGTAGATTCAATTTATAGTATAGACGGTTCCGACGATACAGATGAAAGAATGTTAATAGAAAAAATAGCAGACAATAAAGACGAATATAATAATGTTGTAAATAGAATAACTTTGAATGAAATTATTAAAACACTTGAGCCAAGAGAAAAGGAAGTTATTTTTCTGAGATTTTATAAAGAACAAACTCAAAGTCAAGTTGGAAAAATACTTGGAATTACACAGGTTCAAGTTTCAAGAATAGAAAAAAAGGTATTAGATAAAATGAGATTAAAACTGGAGGCAGTATGAAAAAAACAATTCTTATCATCATTTTTTTCATAATAGGTATGTTTTTAATTCCTATAATTTTCACCAATAAACGAATATTAACATCATCCGTTCCTGAGAAAATTGAAGAAATAAACATTATAGATTATGACTATAGTAAGTATAAAACCATAAAATTACTCCACCAAGATACAAAAAAAGTTGAAGAAGTTAATTTAGATGAATATGTGGCTTGTGTTGTATCGGCTGAAATGCCAGTAAGTTATGATATGGAGGCATTAAAAGCACAAGCAATTGTTGCAAGAACATATACAATTTATAAAATAACTACATCTAAAAAGCATAGTGATGCAGACATTTGTGATAAAAGTACCTGCTGTCAAGCGTGGATTTCTAAGGAAAATAGGCTAAAAAAATGGAATAAAGAAGATGCAAACTCAAACTGGAATAAAATTTCTCAAGCTGTTAATGATACTATAGGAAAAATTGTAACTTATAATGGAAATCCAATTAATGCCTTTTTTCATTCTAACAGTGGTGGAAAAACAGAGGTTCCTCTTTATGTATGGGGAGGAACAGGATATCCTTATTTGCAAGTTGTAGAAACTGCAGGAGAAGATGCTTATTCGCAATATTCTTCAGAAGCGAAGTTTACCCAAAAAGAGTTTATAAAAAAAGTAACAGAAAAACATAAAGATTTCAAAATAGATTTTAAGGAAAAAGATTGTATTCAAATTACACAAAGAGATGAAAGCGATAGAGTGGTTACTGTAAAAATTGGAAATTTGAATTTGTCTGGTGTTGAAACCAGAACTTTACTAGGCTTGCGTTCTTCAAATTTTGAAGTAGAAATTAATGATGATGAAGTTCTATTTAAAGTAATAGGATATGGACACGGAGTTGGTATGAGCCAAACAGGAGCAGATGCAATGGCAAAACAGGGAAGCAATTATGAAGAAATTATTAAGCATTTTTATACAGGAGTAGAAATCACCACATTGCAGTAAATTTGAACAAAAAAATAATTAACTGTATAAATTTTCATAAAATGGAAACACTTTAAATAATAGATTTGAAAAATTTATTATTCAAAATAGGAGGTTTTTATGAGAAGAGAAAACAGGACGTCAGGAAAAAAAGGTTCTAATATGTCCCTATATCTTACAGGAGTATTATTACTAGTTGCAATTGCAGCATTTGTTATTACATTTATTGTTTATTCTAATCAATTAGATAGTGAATTGTATGCTTTAGATTCTGATTACACATCAAGATATGACAATTTAATAGAAGGAGAAAATACAGAATCTGCAAGTTCTAGTATAGGAAAAACAGTTGAAGAATCTAAAAACAATACAACTACTAATGAAAATAGTGTTGTAGCTAATACAGAAACTAATGCAAACACAACATCTAAGAATAATGCTACTTCAACAAATTCAAAGAAAACAACATCTAAAACACAAAAAGATCCAGTTTTTCAAAAGCCAATTGATGGAGAAATAACTAAGGAATTTGCAAAAGATAATTTAATTTATTCTGAAACACTAAAAGAGTGGACTACACATTTAGGAGTTGATATAAAGGCTGAAAGAGCAAGTGTTGTAAAGGCTGCAGCAGATGGAAAAGTAACTTATATAAAAAATGATCCTAGATTTGGTTTAACAATTATTATTGAACACACGAATGGTTATGAAAGTTTATATGCTAACCTACTTACAACAGAGTTTGTTTCAGAAGGTGAAGAGGTAAAAGCAGGTCAAACGATAGGAACAGTTGGAGAAAGTAGTATTTACGAAATTGTAGATGAATCTCATCTTCATTTTGAAATATTGAAAGATAGTGAAAATGTTAATCCTATGGATTATTTAAAATAGTTAATAGAAAATTGAAATTATAATAAAAATATGGTATAATTATATTAATGTAGTTAAATACTGCATTAATAATTTAAAAGGAGTGCATATTATGTACGACGAAAACGATGGCACGATGCGGAAAAAAAATCCTGACGTAGAAGTCAGAAGAACCTGGAATGACGATGGGAAGCCCAAATTCCTTTCAAAGGATCACAGTTTTCCGCTCGTCAACTTCACAGACGAAAATGGCGAAAAAAAGCCTATTTATCGTGAAGAAGAATAACCATCAAAATCAAAAGCGATAGAACCTTTATAGGTTCTATTGCTTTTTTCTTGACATATACAAACTCTTGTTTTATAATATTAATGTTATATGGGGGAAAGAAAATGAATGATAAGATTGTAATAAAGGGAGCGAAAGAACATAATTTAAAAAATATTAATTTAGAAATTCCAAGAGATAAATTAGTTGTTATTACTGGACTATCTGGTTCTGGAAAATCGTCTTTAGCATTTGATACTTTATATGCTGAAGGACAAAGAAGGTATGTTGAAAGTTTATCTTCTTATGCAAGACAATTTTTAGGAATTATGCAAAAGCCTGATGTAGAATCAATTGATGGACTTTCACCTGCTATATCAATAGACCAAAAAACAACTTCTAAAAATCCACGTTCTACAGTAGGAACTGTTACAGAAATATACGATTACATCCGTCTATTATATGCAAGGATTGGTGTGCCATATTGTCCTAATTGTGGTAAGAAAATTGAAAAGCAAACAATAGACCAAATTGTAGAAAGTGTGCTAAGTTTAGAACAAGGAACTAAAATTCAAGTTCTATCTCCTGTTGTAAGGGGTAGAAAGGGAGAATTTAACAAATTGCTAGAAGGCTTCGTAAAGGAAGGTTTCGTTCGTGCTAGAGTTGATGGAGAAATAGTTGAACTAACAGATAAATTATCAGTTGATAAAAATAAAAAACATAATGTAGAAATTGTTGTAGATAGATTAGTTATAAAAGATGATATTAGAAGTAGATTAACAGAGTCAATTGAAATTGCTTTAAAACACGCAAATAACATTGTTATTATCAATACATCAGAAGGAGATAAACTATATAGTTCTAATTATGCTTGTCCAGATTGTGATATAAGCTTTGAAGAATTATCACCTAGAATGTTTTCTTTCAATAATCCGTTTGGAGCTTGTCCAACCTGTGCAGGTATTGGTTATTTAATGAAAATGGATGAAGATTTAATTATTCCAGACAAAAACAAAACTCTTTATGATGGTGTAAAAGCTTTTGGAGCTAGCACAATGAAAAAAGGCGAAACAATGGCAAAAATGTATTTTGAAAGCATTGCAAGACATTATGGAGTAGATATTAAACAGCCAATAAAAAAATTACCAAGAGACTTTTTAGAAAAAATACTATATGGAACAGGAAAAGAAGAAATAGATTTTGAATATACTTCTTATGCTGGTACAAGGAGATTTAAAGCACCTTTTGAAGGAGTTCTTCCAACATTAGAAAGACGTCATTCAGAAACAAAATCTCAGGGTATGAGAGATTTCTATGAATACTATATGAGTAATAGTGAATGTCCAGAATGTAAAGGAGCAAGATTAAAGAAAGAAAGCTTATCTGTTAAAGTTGGCACCAAAAATATTAACGAATTAACAGATATGCCAATTAATAAAATAAAAGACTATATTAATGATTTGAAACTAACTAAGCAAGAAGAAATTATTTCAGATCAAATTATAAAAGAGTTAAATAAAAGACTACAATTTTTAATTGATGTAGGATTAGAATATTTAACATTGTCTAGGTCTGCAGGTACTCTATCTGGAGGAGAAGCGCAACGTATTCGTTTAGCAACGCAAATTGGTTCTGCTCTATCTGGTGTATTATATATTTTAGATGAACCAAGTATTGGGCTACATCAAAGAGATAATGCTAAATTAATTGATACTTTGAAAAAGTTAAGAGATTTAGGTAACACCGTTTTAGTAGTAGAACACGATGAAGATACAATGCTAGCTGCAGACCAAGTAATAGATATTGGCCCAGGACCTGGTGTTCACGGCGGACGTGTAATTGCTCAAGGAACAGCAGAAGAAATTAAAAAAGTAGAAGAATCTATTACTGGACAATATTTATCTAGAAGAAAACGAATTAGAGTACCAGAAAAAAGAAGAAAGCCTAAAAAAGAATCAATTGAAGTAGTAGGAGCTACAGAAAATAACTTGAAAAACCTAAATGTAAAATTCCCATTAGGTGTATTTACTTGTGTAACAGGTGTATCTGGTTCTGGAAAAAGTACATTAGTAAATGAAGTATTATATAAAACAATTGCAAGAGAACTATACGAATCTAAAGAAAAACCAGGAAAATGTAAAGAAATAAAAGGTATAAAAAATATTGATAAAATTATAAATATAGACCAATCTCCTATTGGTAGAACGCCACGTTCTAATCCAGCAACATACACTGGCGTGTTTGATTTTATACGTGATTTGTTTGCTACAACAAATGAAGCAAAAATTAGAGGATACGATAAAGGACGTTTCAGCTTTAACGTATCTGGAGGAAGATGTGAAGCTTGCGATGGAGATGGAATTATTAGAATAGAAATGCACTTCTTACCAGATGTGTATGTACCTTGCGAAGTTTGTCACGGAAAAAGATATAATCAGGAAACGCTACAAGTAACTTATAAGGGAAAAACAATAGCAGATGTATTAGATATGACAGTAGAAGAAGCACTAGAATTCTTTAAAAACATACCAAGAATTAAGCAAAAAATACAAACTTTATATGATGTTGGACTAGGATATATTAAACTTGGACAGCCTTCTACAACCTTATCTGGTGGAGAGGCACAAAGAGTTAAATTAGCAACAGAATTATCTAAAAAACCTACTGGAAAAACCCTATATATTTTAGATGAACCTACAACTGGACTTCACATTGCAGATGTTCATAAGTTAGTAGATATATTGCAAAGACTAGTAGACACAGGAAATACAATTATTGTAATAGAGCATAATCTTGATTTAATAAAAACAGCTGATTACATTATAGATTTAGGCCCAGAAGGTGGAGATGCAGGTGGAAACATTGTACAAGTAGGAACTCCAGAGCAAATTATAAAAAATGAAAAATCATATACAGGAAAGTTTTTAAAATTATTTTTAAATGAAGAATAAAAACTACTTAAATACAATTATAGCATAATTTACAAAAATAACCATAAGGGTGGCAAGCACTATAACGCAAATGCCACCCAATTTGTTTTTATTCTCTTTTATTTCATAAATACCATATCCAATATTATTTAAAAAAATTAAAATTGAAAGTACAAATACACTAAATGTCATAGAACCTCCTTTTATTCGCTAGTTAACAAGTGCCCAGATTTAATATTTGTTTTAACATCTACTTTAAAAGTACAATTTTTATAATTTTCAGCCCAGTTATATTTTTCCCATTCATCTATTGTTCTAAAGTTTTTGGCAGCGAATCTGCCAATGCCACTTATATCAGAATTAAGTTCTTTTGCAGTTTTATCATAATAATTATAAATTTGTTCCGATAAATATATTGTAGTTGCGTCTTCTAGCTTATTTAAAACATCTTCTGTTAGGGTAAGTGTGTCGTCATTTAAAGATAAAACTTTAATGGAAACATCAAATTTTGAACTAACAAAAGGGGAGCCATTTATTATTTTAACATCTATTTTTGAATTCTTTAAATTGGAAATGTATAAATCAATTGTTCTATCAGCATTAATAGGACTTGGTATATTAAAATCACAATACTTTAATTCGTTTGTAATTAAAAGATGACACATTGTTTCTATTCCTGTTAATGTTCCAACCAATTTATCTCTCTTAAAAACTGCTAATCCCATAGACTCAATAGCTGGTTCTGGTGTGTTACTGCTAAAACTTTTAGATTGTGTATTAAGGCTAAGATCATCTTTATTATTATTTGTATTCTTTTTAGGATTACTTACTGTACCAAGTGAAGCGTATGGCTCAAAAAAGTAATCATTCATATTAGAATAAAAATCACTTAGCTTAACTCCTTTAGTATAGCCAATTCCAGTTTCATTATTTGAAGCAACATCATAATATTTAGAAATAAGCTCCTCTAATTTCGGTTCAGAATCTTCTGTAAATTCTCCACTTGGAGTTTTAGCAATAATAATATTGCAGTCTGGTCTAAGTTCTACTTTATTAATTAATGAATTTACAATTTCCTGAACACCTTGCTGAGCTAATTTTTCTGAAATAACTAATATTTTGCAATGAGATAAGCTAATGTCTTTATTTGTAAATGCATTTGCAATGTTAATAGCCATATCTAATGTTTCACAATCCATTGTATTAATTACATATTGTTGAGTTTGCTGCTCCGAAGAACCTCCGCCTCCAGAGCTTTCACCACCGCCACTACTGCCACCACTACTGCTTGAAGAACTTGACATAGATTCTGAAGCACTTGATTCAATTGTAGATAGTTGAAGACTTATTTTGTATTTCCCAGAAGTACCAACATCAAATGCAATTGCCATTACATATGCTAAATCATCGAGATTTTTACTACTATTTACGTAATTACCCAAAGAAATTAATAAAGATAAAACAACAATAATAATTAGTAAATTTCTAGGTGTTCGTTTCATATTTCAATCCTTTCACGAAAAATTAAATTTTTTTCTTTTCCCTAATTTTGTGCTTTATATTACATAAAAGTAGAATAAGAAAGCTTATACCAAATGTAAAAAAAAGAGAAATATACTTGTACAAATTAGCATCTAGCTGTCTAATTTGTATTACATTCTTATATAATAAACTAATTCCAAATAAGATAGCAACAAATGAATAAGATACAAAAGTCTTGTTTTGAATATTAGTTATTTTTTTAAATGTAGATAAAATAAAACTCATTACAATACTTAAATATGATAATAGGCTTATAATCCATATTAATATGAAAAACGCATCTACTCTTTGTATAAATTCACCAAGTGTAATTTTTCTGGTTTGTAAATACATTGGTAAATTTGAATTGGATGAGATGTCTAATGGAAACATCAGAAGAAGGGCAAAGATGGTTAAAAAAACAAATATACCAGATGTAATTACAGAGGTGTAAGCTATTTTATTAAATTGATAATAGTCTTTTAAAATTGGCATTAAAAAGAAAAGAAATACCATATTCCCAAATACAAATATATTTCCTATTCCATTAACAAAAGTATTTCCTGAACCATATCCAAGTATTGGAAAAATTCTTTCTAGTGTGAAGCTATTAAAACTAAGAATAAACAAAACAAGTAAAGCTAATACAACCATTGGAACAACAATTAAGTTACATTTAATAACACTTTTTAGGCTATATCTATTCATAAATCCAACAACCAACAAAATAAAGAAAAGAATATATGGAATAGGTGTGCTTTGAAAATACATTGTTTTTAGATTTTCTGCTGTATTTCTAAGTAGTAGGGAACAAGTAAATAGAAAAAATGCAATGTACATAATGCCTATTAAAAATTGAAACTTGCTACCTAATAAATAACCAGATAAATCTAAAATATCTTTACCTTTAAACTTTTTATATAATAAGCTTAATATAAAAGTAATTAATAAAGCAATTAAAGTAATATAAATAATATTTAAGGCACTGCTAGAGCCTTGATTATGCAATATAATTTTAGGAACAGTTAATATTAAGTGTGAAATAACAACAATTAATAGCACACATACTGCTTCTGAAAAACCAATTTTTGTATTACTCTCCATTAAAATCTTCCTTTCTTTTTATTGTTTCCATTGCATACTAATATTAGCTTGTTTATTACTTCTTTTTGTATTTAATGCATCTTCTCTTTTTTCTCTTTTCCACATTGGAACCAAGAAATATCCATTATCATTTACGTCATAACAAGGAACATAAGGCGATAAATAGGATGTTCCGAAAGAAGAGAAATTAGAAAGAATTCCTAAATACAAGAAAATGCCAACACCAATACCTAAAAATCCAAATACAGTTCCTAAGAAAATAAATATAAATCGCAATATTCTAAAATGAAATTCTAGTGAATAGTTAGGAATTGCAAAAGAAGCAAGACCTGTTATAGCAACAATTATAATAGAAATTGGACTAACAATACTTGCACTGACAGCAGCATCACCTAAAACTAAAGCACCTACAATGCCCATTGTAGAACCAATTGGAGAAGGAACTCTTATTCCTGCTTCGTGAATTAATTCAAATGCAATTTCCATTAAAATAATTTCCAGTTCTACTGAAAAAGGAACAGCTTGTCTAGAGGAAATGATTGAAAACAGTAATTCTGTTGGAATTAATTCTTCGTGAAAGTTAGTAATTGCAACATATAATCCAGGTAAAAGCACACTAATAATTCCAGCAATTAAACGAATTATTTTTAGGAAATTTGCAAATGAAGAATTAATATTTCTGTCCTCTGGTGACGCTAGTAAATCGAAAAAGCTACAAGGAACAATTAAAGCCATTGGAGTACCATTTACAATAATAACAACTTTACCTTCTAATAGGGCTGTTGCAGACGTATCTGGTCTTTCTGTTAATAATGTTTCTGGAAGAGAATTCTTAGAATGTTCTTTAATTAATTCTTCAAGTTGACCAGAAGAAATAATATAATCTATATTCAAATTATTAATTCTATATTTTACTTCAGCAATTAAGTCATCATTGGTGATATTTTTAATATAACAAATAGCACAACCTGTTTTACTAACAGCTCCAACTGTGGTATTTTCAATTATTAAATTTTCATTATTAACAATTCTTCTTAACATAGAAGTGTTTGTCCTCAAATTTTCAACAAAAGCCTCTTGTGAACCTCTAATAACTGTTTCATTTGTAGGAGAATCAATGCTCCTTTTTTCAAATCCTTTTACATCACAAATAAAACAAGTGTCAATAGTATCTATAAATAACGCACAATTTCCCATTGTAACAGAAGAAATAACTTTATCAAAACTTTTAGATTGAGTAACATCATTGTAAGGAATTAAACAAGCATTAATATAATTTACTAAATTAAACTTTTTAACCTTTTTAACAGTAATATTGCTTGCAATTGCAGAGCTAACAATTTCTTCATCAGTATCAGAAGTATTAGCTCTACTTTTTAGCATTAGTGGATGTAAAATGAATCTACTAATATTTTTAGAATCGCTCATCCCATCAATATAGACAATAAAAGCCTTATATAGTTTATTTCTCGCTCTTAAATCGAATTCTCTAATTTTAATATCACTGTTAATTAAACTATTAAACTTTACCTTAATGTATTCTAAATTTACCTCTACACTTGGATAAACACTTTGAGATAAATCTTCTAGCGGAGAGATGGAATTTTCAGAATTTTGCATATTGTTCATTGATAAATCAAAGCTATATTTATTTGGCGGTGTATATTTAAAAGCATTTACAATGCTATTTATTAACTTATTCATAAAATAATCTCCAAAATTTTAAATTTATAGATATTATTTTCAAAAATAAGAAAAATATGTATTTAATAAAAATACATATTTTCAAAATTTTAAAGTATAATACAAATTAATCCGCCACTGCCTTCATTAATAATTCTTTGAAGCGTTTCTTGAAGTTTCATCTGCGCATCTTCTGGCATTTTAGAAAGTTTATTCTGCAATCCTTCATTTACAAGTTCGTGCAAATTTTTTCCAAAAATATTAGATTCCCAAATTTTAATTGGATCACTTTCAAATTCAGAAAGTAAATAATTTACCAATTCTTCAGACTGTTTTTCAGAACCTACAATAGGAGATACCTCTGTTTCAATGTCCGCTCTAATCAAGTGGATTGATGGGGCGCGTGCCTTTAACTTAACACCAAATTTAGAACCTTGTTTTACTATTTCTGGCTCATCTAAAATTAGTTCTTCGATGGATGGTGTAACAATTCCATATCCTTTTTGCTTTACTTCATTTAAAGCATAAGAAATTTTATCATATTCCTTTTTTGTAGAAGCTAATGTAGACATTGTAGTAAATAAATCTCCTTCATTTGCCACATTAACGCCTGTAACTTCTGTTAATACCTGATAAAACAAATTATCTTTCAAAGTAATATTAATATTAACATTACCATTTCCTAAATTAATATCATCTGCAGAGCACTTTTCAATAACATCACTATTTTGTAGATTGCTTACAGCTTCATCAACTTCTTTTAACTCAGAAATATTGTTAAAGGAATTCATAATATTAGAATATAAAGAAGTTTTTAACCAATGAGAATTATCTAAAGTATCAACCCATCTAGGAAAATTAATATTAATTTGTTCAATTGGAAATTCATATAAAACTCTACTAAAAACATTATTAATATCTTCAATTTCTAGATTAGAACAGTCTGCTGCTATAACAGGAGCATCATATTTTTCTTCCAATTCATCTGCTAAATTTCTAGTATATTCAGAGTAAGGTGAATTAGAATTTAGTAATATTGCAAAAGGCTTATTCAATTCCTTTAGCTCTCTTACAACCCTTTCTTCTGCATCTATGTAATCTTCACGAGGTATATCTGTAATACTTCCATCAGTTGTTACAAGCAATCCTATTGTAGAATGCTCTTGAATAACCTTCCTTGTGCCTATTTCAGCTGCAGTTTCAAAAGGTATTTCATCCTCAGACCAAGGCGTTCTTACCATTCTTGGAACATCATCCTCTAAATATCCAATCGCATTGTTTACTAAATAGCCAACACAATCTACTAAACGAGTTTTTAATTTTAAATTATCACCAATTGTAATTTCAATTGCCTCATTAGGAACAAACTTTGGCTCGGTTGTCATTATTGTTCTTCCTGCGGCACTTTGTGGAAGCTCATCTTTTGCTCTTTCTCTTTTATATTCATTATTAATATTAGGAATAACTAATAAATCCATAAATCTTTTTATAAAAGTAGATTTACCAGTTCTAACAGGGCCAACAACCCCAATATAAATATCACCATTTGTACGAGCCTGTATATCTTGATATAAATGTAAATTGTCCATTAAAATTACCCTCCTTAAAAATGTTTGTACAATAAACTTTATTAATTTATATGACTTAACATTCCTAATATTACAAAAAAATTCACAAATATTTTAAAATTGAATAAAATAGTTAGAACGCAATTACTTTTTAAAATATTGCAAACAAAAAGTAAATGTGGTATTATAATATTCGTTAAAGCGAAAAGTTATTACAATAGAAAGGAATGATAGAAAATGAAACAAAATGTGATTGCATTAGTTCTAGCTGCCGGAAAAGGCACAAGAATGAAATCTGATAAATCAAAATTAGTACATAAAATATATGGAAAAGAGTTAGTAAAAAGAGTTGTAGAAACAGCTCAGAAATCTGGCGTAGATGAAGTAATAACAGTTGTAGGCTACAAAAAAGAGCAAGTACAATTGGTATTAGGAGATAGTGTAAAATATGCTTATCAAGAAGAAATGCTAGGCACAGGTCACGCTGTTATGCAAGCAGAAAACTATTTAAAAGGTAAAGAAGGCAAAGTAGTAGTTTTATGTGGAGATGTTCCAATACTAAGACCAGAAACTATCAAAAATTTAATTCAAAAAAGCATTGAGAACAAAGAATATGCTACAGTTCTTACAGCAATATACAATAACCCAACTGGGTATGGTAGAATTGTAAGAGATATTGGTGGAAATATTAAAGGAATTGTAGAAGAAAAGGATGCAACAGAAACACAAAAAGAAATTCAAGAAATAAATAGTGGTATTTATTGTTTCGATATACAAGAATTAATAAAAGCATTAAAAGAAATAAAGCCTAATAATGCTCAAAAAGAATATTATTTGCCAGATGTAGTTAGAATTATGAATGAAAAAGGGCTAAAAACAGGAGCAGTTATTGTAGAAGACAATACCGAAATTTTAGGTGTTAATGATAAAATGCAATTAGAGCTTTTAACAAAAGTTCTTAAATTGCGAATTAATCAATATCATATGCAAAACGGAGTTACAATAGAAGATATAGACAACACTTATATTTACGACGATGTAGAAATTGGAACTGATACTGTAATTCATCCTAATACTACTATAAAAAATGATGTGGTTATTGGAAATGACTGCGAATTAGGACCAAACAGCTACATTAGAGAAGGATGCAGATTAGCAAATAAGGTAAAAGTAGGTAGCTTTGTAGAACTAAAAAAAGCAATTGTAGGAGAAGGCGCTAAAATTCCACATTTATCTTATATGGGAGATTGTGAAATAGGAGCAAAAACAAATGTAGGATGTGGAACTATTACGTGCAACTATGATGGATTTAATAAGAGCAAGACCATTATAGGTGATAATTGTTTTATTGGTTCTAACGTAAATTTAGTAGCACCAGTTACTCTAGGAAAAAATTCATTTGTTGCAGCAGGTTCAACCATAACAAACGATGTTCCAGCTGACTCACTTGCCATTGCAAGAGAAAGACAAACCAATAAAGAAGGATGGAACAGAAAAAATTTAAAAATTTAAAATTCTCTTCATACTTCTTGACTTTTATGGAAAAAATATGTAAAATAGATAATATAATTTTATAACTGCAATGAAGATGAGGAGTAACTAAAGGTTGTTTTTAGAGAATAAATGCCGTGGCTGAAAGCATTTTAAATAAACAGAGTTTACGCGAACACATTGGAGCAGTTTTGAAATAAGAAAGTGAAAAAATGTTAGAACATTTTTTAAATAGGGTGGCACCGCGGAATAGATAAATTATTTCGTCCCTGTATGTAAATTAGCATACAGGGATTTTGTATGCAATAAAAAGGGAGAGAAAAGTATGAATATTTACAGAACACATAATTGTGGAGAGTTAACAAAACAAGATGTAGGCAAAACAGTTAAAATAGCAGGATGGGTACAAACTGTTAGAGATTTAGGAGGCTTGCTATTTATTGATGTAAGAGATCAATACGGAATTACACAAGCAGTAGTTACTGTTGAAAGTGGTTTAATTGATATGGCGTCCAAAATACCAAATGAATCAACTGTTTCCATAGAAGGAAAAGTTGATTTAAGAGACGATGAAACAATTAATCCTAACATTATAACTGGTGAAGTGGAAGTTGTTGCAAGTAAAATAGATATATTAGGTAAAAGATTAAAGAATTTACCATTTGAAATTAATTCCGATAAAGAAGTAAGAGAAGATTTACGTTTACAATACAGATTTTTAGACTTAAGAAATGAAAAATTAAAAAATAATATTTTATTAAGAGCAAAAATACTACAATATTTAAGAAATCAAATGATTGAAAGAGGTTTTACTGAAGTACAAACGCCGGTGCTTACTAGTTCATCACCAGAAGGCGCAAGAGATTATTTAGTTCCTAGTAGAGTGCATCCAGGAAAATTTTATGCACTTCCTCAAGCTCCACAACAATTTAAACAATTGTTAATGGTTTCTGGAATAGATAAATATTTTCAAATAGCTCCTTGTTTTAGAGATGAAGATGCAAGAGCAGATAGAGCACCAGGCGAATTTTATCAATTAGATATGGAAATGGCTTTTGCAACACAAGAAGATGTTTTCGAGGTAATGGAAAAAGTAATGTATAATACCTTCGAAGAGTTTGGAGGAAAAAAAGTTGCAGAATATCCATTCCCAAGAATATCTTATAGAGATGCTTTACTTAAATATGGTTCAGATAAGCCAGATTTAAGAAACCCACTTGTTATTCAAGATGTTACAGATATATTCCAAAATGTTGAATTTAACGCATTTAAAGGAAAAATAGTTAGAACTATTACTTTACCAAATGCCCAAGAAGTTCCAAGAAGATTCTATGATGGAATTGTAGATTTTGCAATAACTGAATGTGGTGCAAAAGGTTTAGCTTGGCTTAAAGTATTGGAAGATAGAACATTACAAGGCCCAATTGCGAAATTCATAGATGATGCATCAAAAGAAAAATTACTTTCTAGCACAAATACAAAACCGGGTGATGCTATCTTCTTTATTGCTGAGGTTTCTGGAGTTGTAGAGCCATTAGCAGGCAAGATAAGACAAGAACTAGCAGTTAGACTTGATTTATTAGAAAAAGATGTTTATAGATTTTGTTGGATTGTAGATTTTCCAATGTATGAATTAAACGAAGAAGGAAAAATTGACTTTTGTCATAATCCATTTTCAATGCCACAAGGCGGTATAGAGGATTTGAAAAATAAAAATCCATTAGATATTTTAGCTTATCAATATGATATTGTATGTAATGGTATTGAGTTATCATCAGGAGCTGTTAGAAATCACGACCCAGAGATTATGGTAAAAGCATTTGAAATAGCAGGATATGATAAATCAACAATAGAAAAGAAGTTTCCTGCATTATTTAATGCGTTCCATTATGGTGCTCCACCACACGCAGGAATTGCACCAGGAGTAGACAGAATGATAATGCTTATGCAAGATGAGGCAAGTATTCGTGAAGTAATTGCATTCCCAATGAACAGCAAAGCACAAGACTTATTAATGGGTGCTCCCGCAGAAGTTACAGAAATGCAACTAAGAGAAGTGCATATAAAGTTAAGGGAACAACATTAATAGTAATAAGAAAGAAAATCTCACATATAATTTAATAATATGTGAGGTTTTTTATGAATAAAATAGTATATGTAAAAATAGCAGAAAATGAAGATGATGTATTAATAAATAATCATCCTAAATTACCAATGTGGATTAAAAAGTTAATATTTATATATAAGAATATTTTTAATATTATTACGAAAAAGCAAATAGAAAAATTTGAAATATGGGTTCTTCCTATACAAGAAAATAAGTATTCTAATCGAAAAATAAAAAATTTATTTCAAAAATTTGGACAAGAAAATAAATATGTTTTGCCTGAATCTTTAAAAGAAAATAAAACAGTGAAAAATGCAAATATTCCTATAATAACCGGAACAATATTAAATAAGGTTTTGACATTAAAAACATTGGAATATATAGCCAATATACAAAATCGTGCAATTAACAGTATAGATTTAACTATATTAGTAAATAAAACATCAGAATTAAATATGTACTTAATAGAATTATTATCTAAAACAGTAAAGAATGTAAAAATCGTAAGTGATAATTTGTTCAAATTCAAAAAGTTAGAAGAAAAATTATATGAAGAATATGGAATTGCTATACAATTTTCCAAAAGTTTTCAAAAAAGTTTAGCAAAATCGGAAATTATTCTTAACTTAGATTTTAGTGAAACTGACATAAATGATTATGTTTTATATAGCAAGGCAATTATATTGAATTGTGCAGAAGAAAAGATAAAAATAAAATCAAAATTATTTAGTGGCATTTTAATTAATTCTTATCAAATTAAATTTAAGAAAGAATTAGAAGATAAGTTTCGAAAAAGCAATTTATATTGCCAATATACGCCTTTTATGCTATATGAAAGCTTATTAAATAAAGAACGAAATGATTATCATTACTTTGACAAAATAGAAGAAGACGAGATAACTATTCATAATTTAATAGGAAGTAATGGAATAATTAATAAAAAGGAATTAAAGAGTTTGCGTAAAAGAGAAAAAATTTCCTATGCAAAAGGTTGATAAGAATTTAAAAAATATCTTGACAAAAACATAAAAACAGAGTAATATATAGAAATCAAAACTAATTTATGCTTTAAGAAAGGATGAATGGAAATGGAAGAAAAAGAAATCTTATTAACTCAAGAAGGTTATGATAATTTAGAAAAAGAGTTAGAATATTTAAAAACAGAGGAAAGAGCTGCTATTGCTGAAAGAATTAGAGTAGCGCTAGGATTTGGAGATTTATCTGAAAACTCTGAATATGATGAAGCAAAAAATGCACAAGCTGCAAACGAAACAAAAATTGCAGATTTAGAAAATAAAATCAGACACGCAAAAATTATAGATGAATCTGAAATAGACACTAAAGTAGTACAAATTGGTAACAAAGTTAAAATTAAAGATTTAGAATTTGATGAAGAATTAGAATATACAATTGTTGGTTCAACAGAAGTAGACCTTGCTAATAACAAGATTTCAAATGAATCACCAATTGGTGCGGCATTATTAGGTGCGAAGAAAAATGAAGTAGTAGAAGCAAAAACACCAGGTGGAATAGCAAAATTCAAAATTTTATCTATTACGAAATAATAAAATAGTATATAAAAAATAACAAGGGAAAGAAGAAAAAAACTTCTTTCTTTTTTTAAATATTTATGAAATATTTTAGAAAAATGTTGAAAAAATATTAGAGTTGATATAAAATCTTATTGTTATAAATTAAAACGAGGAGGAGCAAAAGTGAAAAATAATAAAGCTTTAAAATTAACATTAATAATTTTAGTATGTGTATTAGTTATAATGGTAGGATTTGCTGGAATTTTTGTTAAAAATATGAATGCTTATCAAAATATATTGCCTAAATACGCACTAGCTACAGATTTAAAAGGAGCAACTTCTTTAGAGTTTGAAGTAGATACTTCAAATGAAACTACTTATTATGATAAAGAAGGAAACGAGGTAGATTCTGCAGATGTAACAGATGAAAATAAGGACGATTATACTACAGAAGAAAAACCTGTTAATGCTACTGAAGTTTTAACTACAGAAAACTATAAAAAAGTTGTAGATATTATGGAAAAAAGATTACAATTTTTAAAAACAGATCAATACAGATTAGATTTAGATGAAAAAACAGGAAAAATTGTTTTAGTATTTGAAGATGATTATCACGAAGATGTAGAATCTATTCTTCCAATGACTGCAGATCTTAATTTAGTTGATTCAACAACTGAAGAAGTTATTCTTGGTACTGGAGATTTTACATCTGCTGAAGCAAGTTATGCATCAACAGATGATGGCTACACAGCTTATTTATCTTTAAAATTAAACCAAACAGGAATTGATAAAATAAATGATATTGATAAATATAAAGTTGTAGAAAATACAGAAGAAAATGTTGCAGATAATACAGTAAAAAACACAGAAACTAACACAGAGGACAGCACAGATAATGCAGAAGATACTAAAAATAAATTAAAAGTAATGTTTGATAGCGACGAAATAGCAGAAATTTCTTATGACGATTTATTGTTAACAGGTAAAACATTAAGAATAACAACAGATAGCAATTTAACTTCTAATTCTACAATACAATCAGCATTAAATACAAATACAGTAATTGCTAAACTTGCAACAATTGGAAAACAACCTGTTGTTTATAAGTTATCAGCAGAAGAATATATTAAAAGTAATATAACTAATAATATTACCTATATTGTAATGGGAATTGGTGTTATAGTTTTATTAATTAGTTTGTATTTTATAATAAAATATAAAGGTGCTGGTTTATTAGCTACATTAGGAACCATCGCAAGTATAGCATTATTTTTAATTATTATTAGATTAACCAATGTTGAAATTTCTTTAAATGGCTTTGCTGGAATGATACTTTTAATTTTACTTAACACAATTTTAGTAAGAAATATTTTAAATAATATTCAAAATAAGGACAGAGTATTTTCAGAAAATATTAAAAAAGCATATATGCAATCACTAGACGCTCTAGTAGTTACTGTTATTATATTTGTTGTATTTGCTTTTTCTACAATGACAGTAATAAATTCAATGGGATTATTAGTATTTTGGGGATGGCTAGCTATAGTGCTTGGAAACTTAGTATTTACTGTACCAATGTTATCTTTAATAAAAGAATAATTTAGGAAGTAGGAGAAAATAAAATGAACAAACTTTGTAAAAAAATATTATTAATTGTACTTATATTATTCATTATTTCTGGAATAATAATTTTATGTACAATGGGATTTAAAAAATCTATTGCTTATGAAGGCCGGAACAAGAGTAGAGGTATATATACCAAAAGGTTATAATTTAGCCGATATAGAAGAAATTGTTAAACAAAGCTTTGGAGTAGATAAAAGCTTTAGTATAGAAGAACCAGAGAAATTCAATCAAGTAATTTCAGTTAAATTGAAAGATTATAGCCAAGAAGAATTAGATTCATTTAAAAAAGCAATTTCTGAAAAATACAACATAGAAGAAGATTCAATGGAGTTATATGAGATTTCTACACCAACCACTAAAATTAGCACTGTTATATCACCTTATGTATTTCCTGTTGTATTAGTAACCGTTTTATCATTTGCTTATTTTGTAATTAAGAATTTAAAATCAGAAGATAAATGGAAATTAATATTAAGAATGATTATCACATTAGTGATAGTTCAAGGAGTATATTTTAGTCTTATATTAATATTTAGATTACCATTTGGAGTATATACAATGCCAATTGCGCTTCTAATCTATGTTATTACATTAGTGTTATTAATTAATAATAGAAAAAATCAATAAAAGCAAAAGTAAGAGCACAAGGCGTATTGTGTTTCTTACTTTTTATAATTTAAGGAAGTATTTGAATGCGTTTAGATTTAATAGAAGTAGAACCTAAAAGAATAAAAATTAAAAGAATAATTGCAGTATTATTAATTATATTATTCATTGTCATATTTAGTTTGTTAGGTATGTATTGTGCTAAAAATTACAAAGTTAAAATTATTGCACAGAAAAATAAGGCATTAGAAAATAATGTTTTATCTAACGAAACGGAAAATGAAACATCAGCAAATCAAGAAAAAAGTAATGTACAAAATGATACATCTATTCTTGATTTAGATAACAGAGAACACGTGAAGAAAACATTATTACCAGTTTATTCACAAAATGCTAAAAACGCAATGAAAAATATTTATAAATCTGATTCAAAAGTTGCTTTTTTAACTTTTGATGATGGCCCATCTCAAGCTGTAACACCACTTATACTAGATGTTTTAAAAGAAGAAAATATAAAGGCGACATTTTTTGTATTAGGAAGTATGGTTAAAAAGAATCCAGATATATTAAAAAGAGCTTATTTAGAGGGACATTATATAGCAAATCACGGATATTCACACAATTATTCGAAAATATATAAATCAGTAGATAGTGTAATTCAGGAATTTCAAAAAACAGAACAATGTATTCAAAATGCAATTAATAATCCAGAATATTCCTCTCATTTATTTAGATTTCCGGGAGGGTATAGTGGAGGTAAATATGCAAGTATAAAAAAAGCTGCTGGAAAAAAATTGAATGAAAATGATATATCATATATAGATTGGAATGTTCTAACAGGTGATGCAGAAGGAGCTAATACAAAGGAAAAAATTTTAAAAAACATTAAAAAATATACTAAAAATAAAGGTACAATTGTTGTATTGATGCACGATGCATCTTCTAAAATTCTAACTTATGAAACTTTAAAAGACGTAATAAATTATTTAAGAGGAGAGGGCTATACATTTGATAATTTTTATAGTATAATGCAATAAGTAAATTAATAAAATTTATATAATTTAGGAGGTAATATTTATGCCATTAGTAACGACAAAAGAAATGTTTGAAAAATCTATGAAGGAAGGATTTGCAATAGGTGCTTTTAATGTAAACAATATGGAAATTATTCAAGCAATTGTTGATGCCGCTTCAGAAGAAAATTCACCTGTTATTTTACAAGCATCATCAAGTGCAATTAAATATGCTAGACCTGTATATTTAAAGAAAATGGTAGAAGCAGCAGTAGAAGAAACTAATATTCCAATTGCTTTACATTTAGACCACGGACCAGACTTCGAAACCTGCAAAGAATGCATCGATGCGGGATTCACATCTGTTATGATTGATGGTTCAAAATACGATTTTGAAGAAAATGTAGCAATCACAAAAAAAGTAGTAGATTATGCTCATCCAAGAGGAGTAGTTGTAGAGGCTGAACTTGGAAAATTAGCTGGAATAGAGGACGATGTAAACGTAGCTAATAGTGATGCAATGTACACAGATCCAGAACAAGCAAAAGAATTTGTAGAAAGAACAGGTTGTGACTCTCTAGCAATTGCAATAGGAACAAGTCACGGCGCATATAAATTCAAAGGAGAAGCTAAATTAAGATTCGATATTTTAGCTAAAGTAAAACAATTAATTCCTAATACTCCAATCGTTTTACACGGTGCATCTACTGTTATACCTGAGTTAGTAAATATGTGTAATCAATATGGCGCTGATATTCCTGGAGCAAAGGGCGTTCCAGATGAAATGTTAAATGAAGCTAGCAAATCTGGCGTTTCAAAAATAAATGTAGATACTGATTTAAGACTTGCTATGACAGCAGCTATAAGAAAAGAATTTGTGGAAAATCCATCTTCATTTGACCCTAGAAAATATCTTGGACCTGCAAGAGATTTAATAAAAGAAACAGTACAACATAAAATTAAAGATGTTTTCTGTTCATCTAATAAAGCATAGTAATATAAATGTAAAAAGTGCAGATTAATATTCTGCACTTTTTAATGTTCTTTCTATTTTTCGCTGAGCATCTTTCTTGGCTATATCTTCACGTTTATCATATAATTTTTTTCCTTTTCCAATTCCTAATTCTAATTTTACAAAATTTCTTTTAAAATATAATTGAATAGGAATAATAGAAGCACCTTTTTGTTGAATAAATCCAATTAATTTATTAATTTCTCTTCGGTTCAATAAAAGTTTTCTTGTACGAAGAGGATCTACATTAAAAATATTTCCTTGTTCATACGGGCTAATATGCATTCCGTAAATAAAAGCCTCACCATTTTTAATATTAATATATGTATCTTTTAAATTAACTTTTCCTGTTCTAATTGATTTAATTTCAGTTCCAGTAAGTACAATTCCTGCTTCTAATTTATCAGAAATAGTGTAATTGTGATAAGCTACTGGATTTTTTGCAATTATTTTTTCCATAACAATCTCCTTATTTGTATTATATCATAATTTTAAAATATGATAAATAGAAAATAAATAAAAAATAGAAGTTAAAGCTTATATATTACTTTAACTTCCAACTTCATTATTCGTTATAATTTCTATGTTCGTATTGAGAACCATAAAACCATACTAGAGCAACAATAATAATACCAACAATTCCTAGAATTAGCCAAGTCCAAGCACTAGTTGACATTCCTAAGAAATTATCATTAGCAGTTGAAGTTCTTGTTGCTGTATAATCTGATGTTTCCCCATTATTTAATGTTCTTGTTGCAGAATCTACTCCGTCTGTTGCACCATTTACGGCATCTTTACCCATATTCATTGCATCATTACCAATTGTTGCAGCTCCATTTGCTACGTCTTTTGCACCACCAACAACGGCATTTTTAGCTTGACCTGCAGCATTACCAATGGAATTACCAACGTTCATTACTGAATTTTTAGCAGAATCCATTGAACCGTTATTTGCAGCAAAAGTATAAGAACATAAAGAGATAATGAATAAAGAAACTAGAATAAATGTTAAAAATATTTTTTTATTCATAATAAAACCTCCCAAATTTCATATAATAATATTATTAATTTTTTTGTGATTTTTATACAAAAAAAGACTTGATTTTTAAAATCAAGTCTAAAAAATAAAATTTTTAATTTATTTAAGTTTAATAATAATAGCAATACCTAACAAAATTAATACAACACCAACAACAATTAAAATAATGTTAATCATATTAGAAACAGTTAATTCACCAGAATCTTCATAATTTGTTGTAGTAGTTGTTGCTGATGGAGACATATAATCATCTGTGTAGTCATCAGAATAACTATCAGAACCAACGGTAGTATTATCAACTACTGTTGCATTACCATCTACTGTAGTTGTATCGTTTGAATTTTGAGCATCTTGACTAGAAGTATCATTTCTATCTAAATTCATTTGAATATCTGTAGCATTTGCTATATTTAATAAAGCAATGCCAATAAATATAATTAAAAATAAATATAAAACCTTTTTCAACTTTTTTCCCTCCGTATTTTATGAAATTCATAAATTATTTACATTCTATATCATAACACAAAAAAATAATTTTTGTCTATATAATAAGAAAGAAAAATGAATTATTTTTTTGGTGCGTCATATAATGAAAATAAGTATTAGCATAAAATAATTTTAGTAATATTAAAGGAGACACAATAATTATGGCATATTCAGATAGAGAACTTTTAGCAAGAATTATACAATGTGAAGCTGGAGGAGAAGGCGATAATGGAATGAAAGCTGTTGCCAGTGTTATAATGAATAGAGTAAATGCTTCAGAAGGCGAGTATGCAAGAGTTTCACAAGGCGGAAATATAAGAAGTATTATTTTCCAAGCACGGTCAATTTGATTGCGTTGCCGAAACATTGCTAGGTAGGTACAATTCTCAAAACATTTACAATATGAATCCTACAGATATACATTATTATATTGCAGACTGGGCGCTTTCTGGAAATAAATTATCAGAAATAGGAATTTGCCTATGGTATTTAAATCCATTTAAACCAACTTGTAGTCAAACATTTCCATCTAATGGTTCAGGAACATTTCACACAAGACTTGGCAAACATTGCTTTTATAGACCAACAGCCTCTTATGCAAATACTTAAAAAAGTGAAAAACAATAAGGAGGATTTTATATGATTAATCCAGATGAACTGGCAAACAGAAGAACAAGAGGTCAAGAAACTTCTATAAATCAAGAAACAAAACAAACGCAAGATGCGAAATCTGAAACAAGACAACAATTACAAAATAATAGTAGTACCCCAGAAATATTAACAAATCCCATTTATACACCAGCTTTTTTAAGAACGCAAATTGGAAAACTAATGAGAATTGAATTTTTAATAGGAACAAATAACCTAGTAGATAGAATTGGATTTTTAGAAGATGTAGGAGCAAGTTACATATTGCTAAGGTCTTTTGAGGGTGACAGTATGATTTATGCAGATATTTATGCTATTAAGTTTATTACAATTTCAGCAACATATTCAGGAGTTCCAAGTTATCAGAATTTTAATAATATGAATATGTCTAATATGAATAATGGAATGACAAATATGAATCGATATTGTTAAATATTTACTTTCCACCTTTTTTGTGATATACTAATTTACAGTAATAAATAAAAGGAGGAAAGGTGTATGAAAAGAAAAACAAAAATAATACTTATCGTCATTGCTATTTTGGTAATAGTATGTATAGCAGCAATAGCAGTTATGGTTACATCTGATTTAAAACAAGAGGAAAAATTAGGAAAGGAACTAGATTCCCTATATGCTTTATTAAACAATTATCCACTTGATTATGAATCTTTAGACAAACAATTGTCTACCATCATTACTACAGATGATTATGCAAAAGTAGAAAAGGCTATAAAAGATTATTCTGGAGATTTTGTAAACTATATGAAACAATTTGATACTTTAATAAATGATGAAACTTTAATAAATGCATTAAATATTGAAAATATCAAGGAAGACGGTCCAGATTTTACTAATACAAAAAAGAAATTAAGCGAATCCAAAACCTCTTTAAATACAGTTTTAACTAATTTTTCTAATTATCTTACAGAAGAAGCAGCTCTATCTTATATAAAAGATATTGAATTAGATGAATATTATACAGATCTTTATAAACAATATGTACTTGGAGATAGTTTATCTGAAATGGAATCAGCTAAAAACGAAATTGTAAAAAGTTTAAATGATGTTAAAGCTTTGATAAAAAATGAAGAAGAAACTATTAATTTTCTTGTTAAAAACAAAAGAAGTTGGAAAGTCGAAAATAATCAGTTAGTATTCTATTCAGCATCACTAAGCAAACAATATAACGATATAATATCAAAAATAAAATAAATCTAATAAGAAATACAAGGTATATAAAAACCTTGTATTTTTTATGAAAAAATGCTAAAATACTTATAATTCATTTAATAAAAGGAAAAGTGAGTGTAATGATATTTTATTATAATAAATTAGTTAGAGATAAAATAATTGAAAATATTAAAAGAAAAGGTCATAAATGTGAATATAGAAAATTAAGTGAAGATGAGTATAAAAAAGAACTTGATAAGAAATTATTAGAAGAGGCAAGTGAAGTAATTGAAGTTCATAGTGCAGAAGAAATAGGGGATTTAATAAAAGTTATTGAAACAATTATGAAAGAATATAATATTTCTTTTGATCAAGTTAAACTAGCAATGGAACTTAAAGATAATAAAAACGGATCTTTTGATGACAGGTTATTTTTAATTTCAGTAGATGAAAAAGATAAAGAAAGGTAATAAAATGTTCAAATTAGTATCAAATTATAAGCCAACTGGCGACCAGCCACAAGCAAAGAATACTTATAAAAAGGAATAAAAGAGGGTAATTTTATGGTAGATGAAAAAAATGAAATTATTATATTTGAAAATCAAAATGTAAAATTAGAAGTTAATATGAAAGATGAAACAGTATGGCTAACACAAGAACAAATGGCAGAATTATTCCAAAAAGCTAAATCTACAATAAATGAACATATAAAAAACATATATAAAGAAGGCGAACTTGAAGAAAGTGAAACCTTAACTAAATTCGGAAATTCCGAATTTGCTGATAAACCAACTAATTACTATAATTTAGATATGATTATTTCTGTTGGTTATCGTGTAAAATCAAAAAATGGAATTATTTTTAGAAGATGGGCAACAAAAATTTTAAAGGATTATATGTTAAAAGGTTATGCAGTTAATCAAAAAAGATTGGAATACTTAGAAAAAACAATAAAGTTAATTGATATAGCCAATAGAATAGATGAAAGATTAGAAGCAAATGACGCAAAAGAGATTTTAAAAGTTATAGGTAATTATTCAAAAGCATTAGATTTGCTAGATGATTACGACCATAAAACCTTAAAGAAAATAAAAGGAACAACGGACAACAGAATAATTCAATATCAAGACTGCTTAAATATTATTCATAAATTAAAATTTGGAGAAAAAAGCAATATATTTGGAATTGAAAGAGATAATGGCTTAGAATCAATTATTAATAATATATATCAAAGTTTTGACGGAAAAGAAATTTACAACAGTATTGAAGAAAAGGCATCAAATTTTTTATATTTGATAGTTAAAAATCACGTGTTTATTGATGGAAATAAAAGAATCGCAGCAACATTATTTATATATTTCTTAAATTATTATGATATTTTATACAAAAATGAAAAACAAGTAATTGATAATAATACTTTAGCAGCTTTAACATTATTAATTGCAGAATCTAATCCAAAAGAAAAAGATGTTATTATAGACTTGGTTATGAATTTTTTAAATGAATGAAACTAGACTAAAGGGAGGAAAAATGTTCAAATTAGTATCAAATTATAAGCCAACAGGCGACCAGCCACAAGCAATAGAATATTTAAGTAATGGAATAAAAGAGGGTAAGAAATTCCAGACACTTCTAGGAGTTACAGGCTCACGGAAAAACCTTCACTATGGCAAATATAATTGAAAAAGTACAAAAACCAACACTTGTTTTAGCACACAATAAGACACTTGCTCGGTCAATTATATAGTGAGTTCAAAGAGTTCTTCCCAGAGAACAACGTGGAATATTTTGTTTCCTATTACGATTATTATCAACCAGAGGCATATATTGCATCATCTGATACTTATATTGAAAAGGACTCTTCCATTAATGATGAGATTGATAAACTTCGCCATTCTGCAACAGCTGCTTTATTTGAAACTCGAGATGTCATTATTGTTGCTTCTGTTTCTTGTATTTATGGTTTAGGTGACCCTATTGATTATGAAAATATGATTATATCTTTACGACCAGGTATGCAAAAAACAAGAGACGAAATTTTAAGAAAATTAATCAAAATGCAATATACAAGAAATGAGTTAGATTTTAAAAGAGGTACTTTTAGAGCAAAAGGTGATATTATTGAAATCTACCCATCAGACCAAAGCGAAAGTGCTATTAGAGTAGAAATGTGGGGGGATGAAGTAGAAAAAATTAGTGAGATAAATCCATTAACAGGAAAAGCAATTGCAACCAGAAATCACGTAATGATTTTTCCTAATTCTCATTATGTTACAACATCAGAAAAAATGGAAAGGGCAATTCAAACAATTGAAGCAGAGATGCAAGAACAAGTAAAGTATTTTAAATCTCAAAATAAATTGATTGAAGCACAAAGAATTGAAGAAAGAACCAATTTTGATATAGAAATGATGAAAGAAACAGGATTTTGTCAAGGAATAGAAAATTATTCTAGACACATAAGTGGAAGAGAGCCTGGTTCTCCACCATTTACTTTATTTGATTATTTTCCCGATGATTTCTTATTGTTAATAGATGAATCACACGCAACAATACCTCAAGTAAGGGCAATGTATAATGGAGATAGGGCAAGAAAAGAATCTCTAGTACAATACGGTTTTAGATTGCCATCTGCTTTTGATAATAGACCATTAAAATTTAATGAATTTGAAGAAAGAATTAATCAATGTATATTTGTAAGCGCTACACCAGCAGAATATGAAAAGGATCATAGTAAAGAAAATGTTGTAGAACAAATTATAAGACCTACTGGATTATTAGATCCAGAAATAGAAGTAAAACCAATTGAAAATCAAATAGATGATTTAATTGAACAAATTAGAATAAGAACAGCCAGAAACGAAAGAGTTTTAGTAACAACTTTAACAAAAAAAATGGCAGAAGATTTAACCTCTTATTTAGCAGGAATTGATATTAAAGTACGATATATGCACTCCGATATTAAAGCATTGGAAAGAATGGAAATTATACGAGATTTAAGATTGGGAGAATTTGATGTATTAGTTGGTATTAATCTTTTAAGAGAGGGATTAGACTTGCCAGAAGTGTCTTTGGTTGCTATTCTAGATGCTGACAAAGAGGGCTTCCTTCGTTCAGAACGTTCTCTTATTCAAACTATTGGACGTGCTGCAAGAAATACAGAAGGAAAAGTTATTATGTATGCAGATGAACTAACTGAGAGTATGGAAAAAGCAATTAGCGAGACTAATAGAAGAAGAAAATTACAAAAAGAATATAATGAAAAGCATAATATTATACCACAAACAATTAATAAATCTATAAGAGAAGCAATTTCTGCAACCAAAGTAGCTGAAATACAAGAAGAATATCATATTAGTAAAGAAGAAAATATGGAAGACATTATTAGCAAATTAACAGATGAAATGTTAAAATATGCTAGTCAAATGGAATTTGAAAAAGCAGCTGAGCTAAGAGATAAAATAAAAGAATTAGAAGGAATGATTTAAAAAGGAAAACCCATTGTTTGTAACAGTATGTTAAATCTAGCAAGCGCTAAAATCATTGCATAACGCGAATTAATATGATAAAATATGGCATAGAAAAAATGATAGAATATAAATTTGGAGGATGGAATGCAAGATAGACAAAAATATATAAGAAACTTTAGTATTATTGCACATATAGATCACGGAAAGTCCACTTTAGCAGATAGATTAATTGAAAAAACAGGAGTATTAACACAAAGAGAAATGGAATCTCAAGTTCTAGACAATATGGAACTTGAAAGAGAAAGAGGAATTACAATTAAATCTCAAGCAGTAAGAATGAAATATAAAGCAAAAGATGGACAAGAATATATTTTAAATTTAATAGATACACCAGGTCACGTGGATTTTAACTATGAGGTTTCCAGAAGTTTAGCTGCGTGTGAAGGAGCAATTTTAGTAGTTGATTCATCACAAGGAGTTGAAGCACAAACGCTTGCCAATGTTTATTTGGCACTAGATAATAATTTAGAAATATTACCTGTATTAAATAAAATAGATTTACCAAATGCAAGACCAGATGAAATAAAAAACGAAATAGAAGATATTATTGGAATTCCAGCACAAGATGCACCTTGCATTTCAGCAAAGTCCGGTCTAAATGTAGATGAGGTTTTAGAAAGAATTGTAACTGATATTCCTGCACCAAAAGGCGATGAAAACAAAGAAACAACTTGCTTAATATTTGATTCTTATTACGATAACTATAAAGGTGCAATTGCTTATGTAAGAGTAATGGATGGAAAGGTTAAAGTAGGAGACGAAATAATGTTTATGGCAACTGGTAAAACATTTACTGTAACAGAAGTAGGGTATTTTGCACCAGGAACCTATTTACCTTGTGAAGAACTATTAGCAGGAGACGTAGGTTATATTGCAGCAAGTGTAAAAAGCTTATCAGACCTGCACGTAGGAGACACTATCACTTTAGCCAATAATCCTGCAAAAGAACCATTAAAAGGGTATAAAAAAGTACAGCCAATGGTTTACTGTGGTTTATATCCAATTGACGGAAGTGAATATGAAAACCTAAAAATTGCATTAGAAAAATTGCAATTAAATGATGCATCATTAGTATATGAGCCTGAAACGTCTGCTGCACTTGGATTTGGATTTAGATGTGGCTTTTTAGGATTATTACACTTAGAAATTATAGAGGAAAGATTAGACAGAGAATTTGATTTAGGTCTAATTACAACTTCTCCATCAGTTATTTATAAGGTACATAAAACAGATGGAACCATAATAGACTTGTACAATCCATCAGAATTACCAGCACAACAAGAAATTTCATATATGGAAGAACCAATGGTAAAAGCTGAAATATTCACTCCAAAAGAATATGTTGGAAGCATTATGGAAATCTGTCAAAGAAGACGTGGAATATACATAGATATGAAATACCTAGATGTATCAAGAGTAACATTAATTTATGAAATGCCGTTAAATGAAATTATATATGATTTCTTTGATAATTTAAAATCAAAGACAAAAGGATATGCATCATTTGATTATGAATTTAAAGAATATGTACGTTCCGAATTGGTAAAACTAGATATACACGTTAATAATGAAGGCGTTGATGCTTTATCATTCATTGTACATAAAGATTCAGCTTACATTAAAGGAAAGAAAATGGTAGAAAAACTAAAAACAGTAATTCCAAGACAATTATTTGCTATACCATTGCAAGCTGTAGTTGGCGGAAAAATTATTGCTAGAGAAACAATTTCTGCTATGAGAAAAGATGTATTAGCAAAATGCTATGGTGGAGATATTACTAGAAAGAAAAAACTATTAGAAAAGCAGAAAAAAGGTAAAAAGAAAATGCGTGAAATTGGTAATGTAGAGTTACCACAAGAGGCGTTTTTATCTGTTCTAAAATTAGACGACGAATAAATTTATCTTAAAAGGAGAAGTTATGAAAGCAAATAAAAATAATCAAAAAAGTGAAAGAAGGCAACCTTCTAAGAAATTTAATCAAGAAAAAATGGAAAAACAAAAAAATAATTTTGATGACCAAGTAGAAGGAAGAAATTCTGTATTAGAATTGTTAGAATCAGAAAAAGATATTAATAAAATTTTTGTTACAAAAGGCGAAAAACAAGGTTCTATTAATAAAA
The DNA here is from genome assembly GCA_947594065.1 of uncultured Clostridia bacterium. Taxonomy (GTDB): domain Bacteria; phylum Bacillota; class Clostridia; order TANB77; family CAG-508; genus HGM13634. The sequence continues at coordinate 2,396 of CANQDX010000011.1, read as the reverse complement.
TAATTGGAAGAGCAAAAGGAAAAGGAATTGTTTTGGTAGAAGTTGACAAATCTAAGTTAGATGAAATGTCACAAACAGGAAATCATCAAGGTGTTATTGCTATTGTTCCTCCTTTTGAATATTATGATGTAGATGATATTTTAATGGATGCAAAAAATAAAAAAGAGGACCCATTCATTTTAATATTAGATGGAATTGAAGATCCTCACAATTTAGGTGCAATAATTAGAACAGCCGAAACTGCAGGCGTAAATGGTGTTATTATTCCAAAAAGAAGAGCTTGCGGAGTAAATAGCACTGTTAATAAAGTTTCAAGTGGTGCGGTAGAACACATAAAAATTGCAAGAGTTAATAACTTAAATGAAACTATCCAATATTTAAAAGATAGCGGATTGTGGATTATCGGAACAGATGCAAAGGCAGAAAATTATTATTATGAACAAGACTTAACAGGACCAATTGCATTAGTAATCGGAAGTGAAGGATATGGAATGAATAGACTTGTGTCAGAAAATTGTGATATTCTAGTAAAAATACCTATGAAAGGAAAAATAACTTCTTTAAACGCATCTGTATCAGCTGGAATTGTAACCTATGAAATTGTAAAACAAAGAAATTTTAAAAAATCATTGTAAATCAAAAGAAAATAATATATTATATATTTATTAAAGGAGGAACTTATGAAAAATAAAAAAATTATTATAATATCTATTGTTGCTATAGTTGTATTGATTGTTGTGACATTAGTTACAGCCTATTTTACAACTGATTTCTTAAAGAGTAATAAGCAATTATTTTACAAATATATTGCTAAAACAGAATTAATAAATTCTAATATTATTCAAAACATAAACAGTATTAATAACAAAATGAATCAAAATAATAGCTCATCTTATACACAATTAAATTTTTCAACATCAGTTCCAAATATTGAAACAGGAATTGATGATGTACAAAATTTATTTGCAATTAAAGGTAATGGCTTAGAAAGCGTTACAACAAAGCAATCATATAAAGATTATACTTTATCAATAAACGAACAAAATTTATTAACTTTAAAATATTTAAAAGATAATAATACCTACGCTATTGGTGCAGATAATATACTTGCAAAATATATTGCTGTAGAGAATAGTAATTTAAAAGAATTATTTCAAAAAATAGGAGTAGAGGACGTATCATTTATACCAGATTCTATAAGAAGTGATTATAAAGAAATATTAAAAATAGATGATAAAACACTTGCAGCTTTAAAAGAAACTTATTTTAATATCATATATGATGGTATTCCTTCAGACAATTATTTTAAAACAACTAATTCTGACGGAACACAAACATATGGAGTTTCTTTATCTGAGCAAAATACAATGAACATTTTAAAACAATTATTAGAAACTGCTAAGAATGATAATGTATTATTAAATTTAATTGTAACAAAATTACAATTAATAGGATATAATGATTTATCAGTTCAAAATTTACAAGAAGGAATACAAGACTATCTAAATAAAATAACAGAATATACTTATAGTACAAGTCAAGATTTTATAAATCTATCATTAATAAAGAAAGACAAGAAAATAATTGGAATCAATTTTGAAAGTAATCAAACAGAGGAAACAATTCAATATACTCCTAATACAGAAAGCGAAAATTTTGACGATGTTATAGAAACCCCAGTAATTCAAAATAGTAGATACAATATAAGAATAGACTTATCTGAGGCAAATAAACTCGTATTATATCTTCAAGAAAATGACACCGAAACAATAGTAGTAACCATTGATTATTTTTATGGAGACAATGCGTTAAATTTAAATATGCAAATAGACTTTAAAGATACTGGAGCAAATAGTTTAAACACGAATTCAATTATAAAAATTCAATATCAATTGTCTGGTTATCAAACAGAAACAATCACAAAAGAGTGCGTTTTAAATTTAGGTAATGATGATAGAAATTATCAAGTAAATTATCTAAATAATACAACATTAAAACAAGATGTACAAATTGAAAAATTAACAGAAAATAACTCAGCCAAATTAAATGATATGACAGCAGAACAAATACAACAATTTTTGGGTGCAGTTACTAGTCGTGTTTATAGCTTGTATGGAGATTATTTAGGCGAAGAAGTTTCATCTCAATAAATTAAACAATTTTAAAAATTAATAAAAATACAATTTTAAATGTGTCGAATATTAAAAAAACATCTTGACAAAGAAAAATAAAAAATATAGAATAGAAATAGAAAATCAAAGGGAAGAGGAAAACAAATGAATGAAATAATAAAAATCGCTAAAACCGTTGAGACTGTACACACACACACACACACCAGACTGTCGTTCAAAGCAATTAAAAGATGAAAATAATACAGAGATAAAAAATAAATAAAA